>SCTR01000005.1 GCA_004297305.1 Actinomycetota bacterium | reverse complement strand
GCCCAGTCGCGGTGGCCGGGATCGTCGGACACATCGACGATCTCGGCGCCGAGGCTGCGTAGCGCCTTGGCCATCAGCTTGGTGTCGCGGGCGCGCAGTGCCCGCCTGACGACAGCCGGACCGTCGGCGAGCGAGGCGAGCACCAGCGCCCGGTTGGTCAGCGACTTCGACCCCGGGACCGCGACCACCGCCTCGACCGGGCCGGCGGCAGTGGGAGCGGGCCAGGGTCGTCGCGCAGGTGCCACCGGTCGAGGGTATCCGGCGCCGGGTCGCTTCCCGGCGGTCGTGACAGGCTTGCCCCGTGTGTGGCAGGTACGCAGCGAGTCAGCACCTCGACGACCTCATCCACGAGTTCGACATCGAGCAGGGTCCGGAGGTCGAACTGGCCGCGGACCACAATGTGGCGCCCACCAAGGACGTCTACCTGGTCGCGGATCGAGTACGCGATACCGGGACCGTCCGGGAACTGCACGTGGCGCGCTGGGGCCTGGTCCCGTCGTGGGCGAAGGACCCGTCGATCGGCTCCCGGCTGATCAATGCCCGACTGGAGACCGTCGCAGTCAAGCCGGCATTCCGGAAAGCCTTGGCGGCCAGACGATGTCTGCTGCCGGCCGACGGCTACTACGAGTGGTACACGCCGCAGCCGCAGCACGACGACGGGCGTGGCGCGCCGGATCGCCCGGCCGGTACGGCGGGCCCCGCCGCCCGGGGGCGCAAGCAGCCGTTCTTCATTCGGCCCGCGGACGGCGGGATCCTCGCGATGGCCGGTCTGTACGAGTTCTGGCGTGACCCCGGCCGCGCCGCGGACGACCCGGCGCGGTGGTGGGTGACCACGACCGTCATCACCACGACGGCCCCGGACGAGCTGGGCCGCATTCACGACCGCATGCCGCTCATGGTCGAGCCGGCCCGCTGGGACCAGTGGCTGGCGCCCGGGCCGGTCACTCAGGCGGAGCTGGCCGAGCTGCTCGTGCCGGCCGCGCCGGGCCCGTTGGCGGCGTACCCGGTCTCGACCCTGGTCAACGACGTCCGCAACAACGGCCCACAGCTGGTCGAACCCGTGGCGGTGTCGTCGTGACGAGGCCGACGGCGCCCGCCTCGACGACACCGGGCCCGGCGATGCCGGCCCCGACGGCACCGGGCCCGACGGCACCGCGCCCGGCGATGCAGGCGGGCGCAACACCGGCCGTCACGACGACGCCGACCCCGGTCGGGCCGGCACGGCTGCACCGCTACGCCGCGCCGCGGCACCGCCGGGCCGTCCTCGTTCTCGGGCACGGCGCGGGAGGTGGGGTCCACGTCCGGGACCTGCAGGCGCTCGCCGCGGCGCTGCCGCCGCGGGGCGTGGACGTCGTGCTGGTCGAGCAGCCGTGGTGTGTCGCCGGCCGGTTGATCGCCGACCGGCCGGCGCAGTTGGACGAGGCCTGGTGCGCGGCACTTGCCGGGCTGCGGGCCGCCGACAGCGACGTACCGCTGGTCGTGGGCGGCCGCAGTGCGGGAGCCCGCGTCGCGTGTCGTACCGCCGCCGACGTCGCCGCGACCGCGGTGCTGGCGCTGGCCTTTCCGCTGCATCCGCCCGGTCGCCCCGAACGCAGCCGAGCCGACGAGCTGGTCGCGCCCGCCGTGCCGGTCACCGTGGTCCAGGGTTCCCGCGACGCGTTCGGCACCGGCGCCGAGGTCCGCGCCGTCGCCGGGTTCGCCGACCCGGCGCGGGTCACGGTGTACGACGTGCCCTGGGCCGACCACTCCTTCGCCGTACCCGGGCGGGCCCCGCTGACCGCCGCGGAAGCCTTGGACACGGTCGTCGCCGGGGCCTGGTCGGCGGTGCTGCGTGCTGCGGCGATCGTCCGCCGCACGGGAATGCTGCTACCCGCATCGGCCGTTGAGGGGGCGGAGGACCGGGCCCGATCTCGGAGGACGTGATGCTGGTCGTGAGCGCAGTTCAGGTGCCGGAGGTCGAGGTCGTGCCGGGCGGCGAGCGCGGCTCCTGGGAGCCGCCGCCCCGCGCGGCGCAGCTGGCGGGGCTACCCTCGGCTGTGATGAGTCAGGGACCGGGGGACGCGCCGTCGGTCGAGGAGACCGATGCCGAACGCGCGGCACGTTTCGAGCGCGACGCGCTGCCGTTCCTGGACCAGTTGTACGCCGCGGCGCTGCGCATGACGCGCAATCCCGCTGACGCCGAAGACCTGCTGCAGGAGACCTACGTCCGCGCGTTCGCGGCGTTCCACCAGTACACCCACGGCACCAATCTGAAGGCGTGGCTGTTCCGGATCCTCACCAACTCCTTCATCAACACGTACCGCAAGAAGCAGCGCCAGCCGCAGCAGTCAGCCACCGAGGATCTCGAGGACTGGCAGATGGCGCAGGCGGAGTCGCACACGTCCACCGGACTGCGCTCGGCGGAGGTGGAGGCGCTCGACCACCTGCCGGATTCCGACGTCACCGAGGCGCTCAGCCGGCTGCCGGAGGACTTCCGGATGGCGGTGTACCTCGCCGACGTCGAAGGCTTCGCCTACAAGGAGATCGCCGAGATCATGGGGACTCCGGTCGGCACCGTCATGTCGCGCCTGCATCGCGGCCGGCGGGCGCTGCGCGGAATGCTCGAGGAGTACGCCCGCGACCGCGGTTTCATCGTGCCGGAATCGGTCGTAGGGGAGCGGTCATGAGCTGCGGCCACCACCACGACATCGACTGCGCGCAGATCCTCGCACTGGTCACCGGGTATCTCGATGACGAACTGGACACCGGGGCGTGCGCCGACATCCGCCAGCATCTCGAAGAGTGCGGCCCGTGCCTGCGTGAGCTGGGCATCGAGCAGGAGGTCAAGGCGCTGATCGCCCGATCCTGCAGCTGCGGTCCGGCGCCGCTCGAGCTCCGCGCCCAGGTGGTGGCGCGGCTGCGCGTGGTCCGCGCCGAAGGCCACCTGCCGGGCTGAGCGCCCGGCCCGCGCGACTCCTGCGACGGCCGCGCGGCCTGTCGTGCGCTCGACTCATCTGCGATCAGGGACCTGTCCCGTGTGGTTTGGCCGCTGTCCTCAGCCACCATGGATCCTTCGGTGCAGAGCCCGATGCGTCTCCCGCTCCGACCAACGAATCCCTGCAGAACGTCGGACACCTGTGGATAGGTCCGAGGCCTTGTCGGCGGTCCGAATAGGCTCGCGCCTATGGGCAACCGGAACTACGGCGAGGTCTTCACCAGGCGGTGGGTTGCAGACGCGATGCTTGACCTGGTGGGGTACGCGGCTGATCGTGACCTCACGAAGTTGGTCGCCGTGGAGCCGTCGGTCGGATCCGGCGCCTTTTGGCTTCCGATGGTCGAGCGGCTGTTGCTGGCCGCCGACCGACGGGGCGTGGCTGCCGCCAACCTGGGGGACGCCCTACGGGGATACGACCTTCAACAGGAACACGTTGAGACCTGCATCTCCGCTAGCGTAGCGATGCTCGTGGACGCCGGTGCCACGTCCGAGGTAGCGCGCCAGATTGCGTCTCGCTGGCTCAGAACGGCCGACTACCTTCTCGACGACGAGGACGTCCGTGCCGACGTTGTCCTAGGGAACCCGCCGTACATCCGATCCGATGAGCTCGACCCCGAAGCCGAGTGCCAGTATCGGCGGATCTATCGGTCGATGAGCGGGCGGGCGGACATCTACGTCGCATTCTTTGAAAAGGGGATTGCGCAACTCAAGCCCGGTGGGAAGCATGCATTCATCTGTGCCGATCGCTGGATGCGCAACGCGTACGGCACACAGCTGCGACGGATCGTCACCTCAATGTGTTCAGTCGACGCCGTGTGGCAGATGCACGACGCCGACGTATTTTCCTCCGAGGTCAGCGCTTACCCGGCGATCACAGTGTTAACCAGGGCCGGACAGGGATCCGTAGTCATCGCGGAGTGCAACGCAGCCTTCGACGAAGGCGCCTGCAAGCGCCTGACCCGTTTCACACTGTCCGACGCAACCGTCGAGCACGCAAGTTCGTTCCGCGCTCACCGGATCGCCCGTTGGTTCTCTGGCGACGACCTTTGGCCGGCGGGCGACCCTGACAGCATTGCCATGTTGGAGGAGCTGAATGCTCGTCTGCCAACGATTGAGGAGACCGGAGCGAAGGTCGGCATTGGTATCGCGACTGGCGCTGACAAGGCGTACATCGTTCCGGTCGAGATTGACGTCGAGGAGGACCGCAAGCTTCCGATGATCATGACGGGCGATGTCCGGGACGGTACGTTCAGGTGGGGCGGCTCTGTGCTCCTTAACCCTTGGTTGCCAGACGGAAGCCTCGTCGATCTCAACGCCTTTCCAAAGCTGGCCGCCCAGTATTCGAGCCATCCGGAGCTGCGGGAGCGCTATGTCGCCCGGAAGCAGCCTGGTGCTTGGTTCAAGACCATCGACAAGGTCAACCACGCGCTCATCGGGCAGCCAAAGTTGGTACTTCAAGACATGAAGGCGCAGATCACGCCGGTGTACGAACAGGGCGGGCACTATCCCCACCACAACCTCTACTGGATAACCGCGGAAACATGGGATCTCAAGGTGCTGGGCGGGCTACTTCTCTCGTCGGTCGCACAGTCGTTCATTGAGGCGTATTGCGTACGCATGCGTGGCGGCACTCTTCGCTTCCAGTCTCAGTACCTGCGCAAGATCCGTGTTCCTGATCCGTCATCTATCAGCCACGAGGTGGCGGCGGAACTGGCGAGTGCGTTCGAGCGCGGCGATCGGGAGGCGGCAAACCGCGCATCCTTTCGCGCGTACGGGCTGCGTGCCGATAACGTCGCGGCGTGAGTGTTTTCGATAGCTTCGATCCCGCCGTCCGAGCCTTCTGGACCGGCCGCGACCTCCAAGCACAGCGACAGATCGATTCGGGCCTGGTGGACGCAGGAACGCGCGGTTCAGTCACCGGCGGCAAGCATCTCCGTCCGCTCGAAGACGCTGTAGCCGAGCTATTCGGGCCACTCGTCCGGCGAGGCGCCGAGGTCCGCAACGGAGCGAAGCTGACACTGCCGGGCCACTATCGGCGGTCGAAGGATTGGGATCTCCTCGTCACGTTCAAGGGCGCACTGGTCGCGGCCGTCGAGTTCAAGTCTCAGGTTGGTTCCATCGGCAACAACTTCAACAATCGAACCGAGGAAGCCCTCGGGAACGCGGTTGACATATGGAAAGCGTACGAAGAGGGCAGCTTCGGGCCGGTTCGACCATGGCTTGGATTCGTCTTCGTCATCGAGTACTCCGATGTCTCGTCGAGAGTCTCCAAAGTCGATCCGACCACGCTGTTTCCTGCCGACCCGATCTTCTCGGGCACGTCGTACGTCGACCGTTATCGCATCCTTGCGCAGCGGCTGGTTCGGGAGCGCCTGTATGACGCGACCTGCGTGCTTACCACCCGTAGGGGCGAGGGGATTCTGGAGGAGCCGGTTCGCGACGTGTCAGTTGCCAACTTCGCCGCGGCCGTCGCCGGGCGAATTGCCTACATCGAGGCACTCAACATCTAGTCAGCAGCCCTGGGCAGCCGGAGCTGGGCGTGTCGGCGAGCCGCGGCCTTGTCCGCGGCTGACGGTTGGGTGCTGGTCACGCCGAGGCTCGATGCCGACTGCGGTCTCGCGACGTCGCCGAGGCGCTGGCCCACGCACGGGCCCCTGTCAGGCCCAATCGCCACCGTGGCATGTCGGCCTCCGCAACGACGCTCTGTTCCGCGCCAGCCCTGCCCGCTTTGGCCACGAAGGCGCAGCTCGATCGGCGGCCAAACACGCGGCGCGCGGCCTGTCGGTCGGGCTAGGCGTTCGGCCGGTTCCCGTGGTTGGCGGAGCCCTTCTTGCGGGTACGGCGCTTGCGGGCGCGCTTGCTCATGGCCTGCTCCTCACGACGATCGCCCGCGACCTGCCGCGAGCCCGCAGGATCCTCTCACGGCCGCGCGCCCCCTCGGTTCGCTCCCCGCGCGAGGCAGCAGGGCGCTCAGCCCGACAGCCGCCGGTTGACCGCGGCGAGAACCGACCGCGCCACCGCGTCCTCATCGTCCCCGCGTACCAGCGCGCTGCCGCACAGCGCCTGCTCGCCGAGCCGCGGGACACTCATCGTCAGGACTGACACGGCGACGGCATGCCGGCCGGAGGCGTGGACCTGGCTGCTTTCCACCTGGGTGGTGATCCCCAGCAGTTCCGACAGGGCCCGCACCGTGGCCGCAGCGGTGATCCGGGCCCGATGGGTCGCCGAGATCGGCCCGCTCGCGGTCCCGGTGAAGTCGGCTTCGCCGACCGCCAACGACACCGTGACCTCGCACTCGCCGTCCCGGGTGCGCACCGTGATGCCGGTGAGCGCAGCTCGTGGGCCACTGCTGTCGGCCTCGTCGCCGGCGAGCGGCTCGGTCGCCATGCCCGGCTCGTCACCGCCGATCTGCACCACGCTGACGATCCGGTGGTCGACGTCGACATCGAACTGCGCCATGGCGACGGACTGGACATCGCGAACGACCTGCTTGGCCGCCTTGCCTGGGTCGGCGACGATGTGGATCTCCGTCGGTCGCGCATCGGGGCCGGTGACGACGCTGGCGGCGCGGATGCCCGGTATGCGTCGTAGGGCGTCCTCGAGATCGGGCAGCAGGCGCAAGGTCGTCATCGGTCGTCCTTCGCGGTCGAGGGCGGAGCGTCGGCGCCCGGAACGGGCCTGGCTGGGCTGTCGGCAACGGGGTCGGCACCGCGGTCGCCCGGATCGGGCGGGGTATCCGGCGGATGGGCCGGATCCACCGGTCCGGCCACCAGGGCGAGGTCGGCCACGAAGGTCCGCGCCGGCGTCGCGTCGGGGTCCGGGGCCCCGGCCGGGGCGCCGGGTCGAGTGCTCGCGGTCGTCGGCCGGGCCGCTCGCGCCCAGGCCGCAGCGGTCTGTTCGGCCGACCCGTCGGCCTCGATGTCAGCGGCATCGAGGGCGGTCAGGGTGCCGGGCAGCGTCGCCGCCGCATGCTCGACCACGGCCCGCACGGAGGCGCGTTGCCACCACCGCAGGTGACGGGCCGTGGTCGCGTCGACCCGACCGGCGGCCTCGGCCTCGGCGAGGACGGCGTCGAAACGTGCCGAGGCCGCGTCCTGCCGAGCGTCGAGCACGGCAAGGACGAGGTCGGCGTAGGTCTCGCGGGTCCGTCGGTGCGCGGACGCGGGCATGCTCGACTCCTCCAGAGGTGCTCGTTGCGACCCCCCGCCGCACGGTGCATCCTCGTTGGGGAGCGTAGGGCGAAAGCGACGTACGCTGGGCCCAGCGCGCCGGACAATTAGCCCGAGGGGCGCAGTACGTCACCCAGGGTGAAACGTCTTGTCGCTCATGGTGATGTGACACCGGTCACGAGGGGAGCCGGCAGCCGGTAACGGCGAAACCACACAGGTGTGATTCTGGCGAGTTGCTTGACACTCCGTCGTCACACCGGTCACATAGGCCACGCGCGTATCCAGCGGACACCTGCGGTGCGAACGCGATGCAGCTACGGCGCACAAGAACGGTTACGACCGGTGTCCTCGCAATCGCGCCACCTCGGCCCACCGGGTCGGGCTCATAACTGAAGAGCGGCACCAAGAGGATCGGCAACTCCCGCAGGACCAGTCGCGACGTCCCCTGGATGCTCGCGACGATCGACCCCATAGCGGAGCGGATCTCGCACGGGCGGCCAGCGAAGGCCCGTGACACGAGTTCCCAGGGGTGATTGCCCGATGAAGAAGATCACGGCGGCTCTCGAGCGCATGCTGTCGACCCAGGCCGGCTTCGGCTGGCGCTGAAGTAGCTGACGGAAGTTGCCGATCCTCATGGTGCCGGTCTGAGAGGTGGCCACCTCTCGAAATGCCGGTGGATCGGGAGGACGGCGTCGTGACCAGGATCTCCTGGCGGGTGCAGGCGTATGTCGGCGCCGTGACGCTCGCCGGTGTGGCGGTCCTGATTCTTGCTGCCCTGCATCCCCTGGATTGGTCGGTCATCGTTCCGCTGGCGATCTTGGTTGTGTTGGGCGAGACGTTCGGCCAGCGGACCGCTGGTGGGGTCAGTGTGTCGGTGGCGATGCCGGTCGCCATCGCCTCGATCCTGCTGGTCGGCCCCTGGGGCTCGGCGCTCGTTGGTGCCAGCGTGGCGCTCACGTGGGAGCGCATGGAGCACATGAAGCGCGCGTTCAACGGCGCCATGAGTGCCCTCTCAGCGCTCGCGGCAGGCACGGCGTACCTGCTCACTGGAGGGGTCGTCCCGATCTCGACCTCGTCGTTCCCGTCGGTGCTCCTGCCGGTCGCGGTCGCGATGCTGGTCTACGGCGTGGTCAACGCGACCCTCCTGGTCCTGGTCGTGTCGTTGGTCGAGGAACTCTCGCCGGTCCGGGTATGGCGTAACACCGTCGCGGAGTTCGCCGTACCGCTGGTCACGTACTCGCTATTCGGGCTCCTGCTCGCGGTCGTGTGGACCGCCGGGGTCGAGTGGTTCGCTGCCGTGCTGGTGTTGTTGCCCTTCGGTGTCGCCCGCTGGTCGTTCGCGCAGTACGCCGCCACCCGCGAGGCGTACGAGGCGACCATCCGCAGCCTGATCCAGGCGGTCGAGACCAAGGATGCGTACACCCGTGGCCACTCCGAGCGGGTCAGCCGCGCGTCGGTCATGATCGGTCGTCGTACCGGGATCTCCGAGGACCGCGTGCAGACCCTGCGATACGCCGGGATTCTGCACGACGTCGGCAAACTGGGGGTACCGACCCGGGTCCTGCAGAAGTCCGGCCGGCTCACCGACGACGAGTACGCGTCGATCCAGCTGCACCCGGTCCGAGGGCGTGACATCACAGTCGGCCTGGACTTCCTCGGTGAAGCCGTCGAAGGCATCTACCACCATCACGAACGGGTCGACGGCCTCGGATATCCATTGGGGCTCAAGGGAAAAGAAATCCCCGAGTTTGCCCGGATCATCGCCGTCGCGGACGCCTTCGATTCGATGACCACGACCCGGTCGTATCGGGGTGCGCGGTCGATCGACGAGGCGGTCGCCGAGTTGCACCGTTGCGCCGGGACACAGTTCGAGCCGGATCTGGTCGGTGCCCTGGTCCGGGCGGTTCGCGAAGAGGGCTGGCAGGTGGTCGACACCACGCCGCGTCCTGGCGGGGCGCTCGACTACGAGGACCGGGCGCTGCAACCGACGCTCGCCAGCGACGACGACGACCCGACGGCCGCCGCCGCGCTCGCCGCGCACCGGCCGTCGCGTGCCCAGCTCGAGGGCGAGACGGGGGGCCCGGTCGGGTGAGCGCGGCCCGTTCGGCTCGCGACGGCTTCACCGCCGGCCTGGTCCCGATCCTCGTCGGAGCCGCGGTGGTCGCCGTGGTGTGCGTGGCCAGCGTCACCGTGGACGGCCTCGCGCCCGGCTCGGTGGCGCTGTCGGTCGCCTTCGTCGCGATGATCGCCGTCGGCGAGGTGGTCCGGATCTCGCTGCCCGGTGACCGGGAGACGGCTCCGATCGGCGCCGCCGGCGCCCTGGCGTTCGCCCTGGTCCCGATGTACGACCAGACGCCGCAGACGTATTCGGTGGCGCAGGTCGTCGCGGTGACCACCGTCGCGATCGCGCTCGGCTCGATCCCGCACCTGGCGGTGGGCCGCGGCGTCCGCGTCGACGAGTTCGCCCGCCGGATCCTGGTCGTGGCGTTCGTCGCGGCGGTGTTCCGGCCGCTGCTGGCCAGCGGGGCGGTGTCCTACGACGTCTCCAAGTCGTTGGCGATGATCATGGCGGCGGTCGCGCTGGCCGGGACCGTGCTGGACGGCGTACTGGACGCCCTGCTGCGCGCGGCGCGGGACCACTCGCCGCTGCGGACCGCGCTGCTGGACGGGGTGCGCGCCAGCGCCGGCATCGGGTCCGCCGTTGCCGTGACCGGTGTCCTGATCGCATTGGCCACGCCGGTGATGGGTATCTGGGCGTTGCCGGTCCTGGCGTTGCCGCTGTTGCTCACCCAGTTCTCGTTCCGGCGGTATGCCGCAATCCGGCAGACCTACCTGCAGACGATCCGCGCGCTGTCACGGGTCACCGAGGTCGGCGGCTACACCGAGACCGGGCACGCCCGGCGGGTCAGCCGGCTGGCCGTGGCCATGGGCCGGGAACTGGGCCTGTCGGAGCGGGAACTGGTCGACCTCGAGTACGCCGCGCTCATGCACGACATCGGCCAGCTGTCGCTGGCTGAGCCGATCCCGGGTGGCGCGACCACGGTCGTCTCGCCCGAGGAGCAACGGCAGATCGCCGCGCAGGGCGGCGCGGTGATCCGGCAGACCGGCGTCATGGACCAGGTCGCGGTCATCGTCGAACGGCAGGCGGACCCCTGGCGACCACGCCACGGGGTCAGCGACGACACGCTGCCGCTGGAGAGCCGGATCATCCGGGTGGCCAACAGTTTCGACGACCTGGTCGGTGCATCGGTGGAGACCGACCGGTGGTTGCAGGCGCTGGAGCGGCTCAGCCTCGGCACGGTGCGGGAGTTCGACCCGCGGGTGGTCGAGACACTCAGCCGTATCGTCGAGCGGCAGTCCGTCCTCGCCCCGCTGTAGCCGTGGCAGGATCACGCCGGACCGGACGGCAGTGCCCGCGCCGGTGAAGGAGGCGGCGTGATCACCGAGGTGCGGGCCGAGATGGTGGCCAATGTCTGGAAGGTCGTCGCCGCCGCGGGTGAGCCGGTCGCGGCGGGCGACACGCTGGTCATCCTCGAGTCGATGAAGATGGAGATCCCGGTCCTCGCGGAGGTTGCGGGCACCGTCACCGAGATGTGTGTGGCGACCGGTGACGTCGTCCAGGAGGGCGACCTGCTCGTCGTGCTGCGGTAGGACCGTCCGTCTGGCCCGTCATCGGCCTCGCCTGCCTCCCGACCTCACCGCCTGTCCGTCTCGCCCGCTCATCGGACGCCGGCCCTTCAGGGCCGTCCCGGACGCGCCGATGAGGTTCGGGTGACAGATCAGACATTGGCGGCGTACGGCGCACTGAGCGACCTGCCCGCACCGGGGGAGCCCGACGTACCCGTCTCCGTCCTGCCGTACCTGCGCGCGCTGGTCGAGACGGGCGGCTCGGACCTGCACTGCAAGGTGGGCTCGCCGGCGCGGGTCCGTATCGACGGGCGGCTGCGCCGGCTCGAAGCGCCGACCTTGCGATCGGCTGACACTGAACACATGGTGCGCGAGGTGCTGCGGCCGGACCTGGTCGAGCAGTTCGAACGCACCCATGAGGCCGACTTCGCCTACTCGATCGACGGCATCGGCCGGTTCCGCGTCAACGCGTTCCGGCAGCGCGGCTCGGCCGGGCTGGTGTTCCGCCGGGTCGCCGTCGGTGCCATCGGGTTGGGCGACCTGGGGTTGCCCGAGGTGATCTCCGCACTCGCGGTCGAGCCGCGCGGCCTGGTGCTCGTCACCGGTCCCACGGGGTCCGGGAAGACGACGACCCTGGCGGGGATGGTCGACCACGTGAACGCTCACCGTGAGGTTCACATCGTCACCATCGAAGACCCGATCGAGGTCCTGCACTTCGACAAGCTCGGCATGATCAACCAGCGCGAGGTGCGGGTCGACACCGAGAACTTCGCCACCGCCTTGCGAGCCGCCATGCGGCAGGACCCCGACGTGATCCTGGTCGGGGAGATGCGCGATATGGAGACGGTCAAGGCGGCGATCTCCGCCGCAGAGACCGGCCACTTCGTCATGTCCACGCTGCACACCGTCGATGCCCAGGAGACGATCGCCCGGATCATCGACTTCTTCCCGCCGCACGAGCAGCAGCAGGTCCGGCTGTCGCTGGCCGGCGCACTGCGCGGGATTCTGTGCCAGCGGCTGGTGCCGCGGGCCGACGGCCAGGGTCGCTGCGTGGCCATGGAGATCTGCGTCAACACCGGGCGTATCGCTGACGCGATCGCCGATCCGGACAAGACCTCCACGATCGGGTCGCTGGTGGCCGAAGGCGGCTTCTACGGCATGCAGAGCTTCGACCAGCACCTGATCGCGCTGTTCCGCGATCAGGTGATCACCCTCGACGCGGCGACGGCGGCCTCGAGCAACCCGCACGACCTGCTCGTCGAGTTGCGCCGGCTCGGCCTGGTCGCCTGAGTGACGGTCGCCTGAGTGACGGTGGCCTGAGTGACGGTGGCCTGAGCCGTCGTTCGCCTCCCGAACAGACACCTGGTCGGCCTGTGACCGGTCTGTTATGGTCGCCCCGCCTCGCAGCGATGCGACGCCGCGGATCGAGACGCCGAGTCCTGCCCCCGATCCGTGTTGCCGCCCACACCGCTTCGGGCAGGAGCGGGGGACCCACTTCCGGGCTCCGGCATCGCGCCGGGGTCCTTGGGGTGAAGCCGCGCGCGGGAGAGCCGCGCCGGCCGGCCAGCAACCTCCAGGCCGAACCCGACAGCTGACCCCGCAGGCGCGCCCGGAGGTTCTTCGGTGTCGTTCGTGCATTCACGTTCGCTGCGGTCCGTCGCTGCACCCGCCCTGCTCTCGCTGGGCCTCGTCGTGACGCTGCCCGCCCCGCCAGTGGCGGCGTCGCCGACGGCGGCGTCGGTACCGTCCCGGCCCGCCCCGTCGGGCGCGCTGGCCCGCGCCGTCGTCGTCCCAGCCGTCGCCCTGCCGATCCTGCGTACCGGGGATCGGGGGTCCCTGGTGAAGCTCGTCCAGCGCAAGCTCAAGGTCAAGCCCCGCTCCGGACTGTTCGGTCCCATGACGCGCAAGGCGGTCAAGCGGTTCCAGCGGGCCCACGGGTTGCCTGCGGTGGGTCAGGTCGGCCCCCAGACCTGGGCCGCGCTGCGGGTGCGCGCTTCCGGGGTCGCCGCCAAGGTGGCCGCGCCGGCCGCCCGGCCGGCGGCGTCGGGTTCGGTGTGCCCGGTCGTCGGGAGCTTCTCGTACGGCGACGGCTTCGGTGCCGGCCGAGGCGATCACTCCCACCAGGGCATCGACCTCATGGGTTCCCGAGGCCAGACCATCGTCGCGGTCGAGGCGGGCACCGTGATTCGCGCCGGCAAGCAGTCCAACGGCGCGCTGCGGATCGTGCTGCAGGGCCAGAGCGGCTCGAAGTACTACTACGGCCACAACAGCAAGCACCTGGTCGCCGCCGGAGCCTCCGTCACCGCCGGGCAACCCATCGCGCTGATGGGAGACACCGGATCGCCGGGCGCGGTCCACCTGCACTTCGAGTACTGGCAGAGCGGCGGTGAGAGCGATGCGGTCGACCCGGCCCCCTTGGTGCGCAGCAGCTGCTGAGCCTGCGGGTGCGGTCGCCGCGTTCGGCGCGCATCATGCAAACAGCCCTCGCTGGCGGCTCGACCCCCTGACGTCCGCCCCCTGACGTCAGGGTCACGGCGTGGGGCCGCGACCCCCTCCATCCCCCCTCCGCGGCCCCACGCCCACCCCTCATGGCGCACCAGCGACGCCGGACGATCGCCTGCCGCCTACGCTCCCACCGTGGCGAGCCTGTCCCGGTTGGCGCGCGAGCGAACCGACCTCACCGACGCCGACGTGGACCGGCTCCACATCCTGGTCGGGGAGTGGACGTTGCTGGCGGACCTCGCTTTCGCCGACCTGGTGCTGTGGCTGCCGACCTGGAACGACGGGGGCTTCGTCGCCGGGGCACAGGTCCGCCCGACGACCGGTCCCACCCGGGTCCCCGACGACCTGGTCGGGACGTTCGTGGCCCGCGGCCGGCGGACCGTGCTGGACAAGGCGCTGGCGCAACGACGGATCGTGGCCGACCGGGACCCCGCGCGCCCCGGTCAGCCGGCCGCGTTCGAGGCGGTTCCGGTACGACACGACGACCGGGTCATCGCGGTCATCGGGCGCTACTCGGCGGTCGCCGTGCGGCCCGCCGGCCGGCTGGAGGAGGTCTACCTCGCGACCGCCGACGCCCTCGCGCAGATGGTCGCCGAGGGCACCTTCCCGCCCGCCCACGGGTTGCCGGCCACCGGGGCGCCGCCGCGCGCCGGCGACGGCCTGGTGCGGCTGGACGACACCGGCCGGGTCAGTTACGCCAGCCCCAACGCGCTGTCGGCGTTCCGCCGTCTCGGGCTGGCCACCGACCTGGTCGGCGCCGACCTTGGCGGCGTCGTGGCGCGGTTGAGCCGTCGACCCGGTCCGGTGGACGAGGCGCTCGCGCTGGTGGCCGGTGGCCGCGTGCCCGGCGGCGTGGAACTGGAGAACTCCGCGGCCACCGTGACGTTGCGGGGGCTGCCGCTGCTGCGGCGCGGCCGGCCGGTCGGCGCACTGGTGCTGGTCCGCGACGTGACCGAACTGCGGCGGCGGGACCGCGCCCTGCTGAGCAAGGACGCCACGATCCGCGAGATCCACCACCGCGTGAAGAACAACCTGCAGACCGTCGCGGCGCTGTTGCGGCTGCAGGCCAGGCGGGTGGACGAACCGCAGGCCCGCGAGGCGCTGGAGGAGGCGGTACGGCGGGTGGGCGCGATCGCGGTCGTCCACGAGGCGCTCGCCTACGAGCCGGGTGGCGAGGTCCTCTTCGACGACGTCGCCGACCGGGTCGTCGCGCTGGTCGCCGATTCCGCCGCGGCGCACCGGGACGGCGGCGACCCCATCGTCGGAGTACGCCGTACCGCGTCGTTCGGCTGGCTGCCGACCGAGGTGGCCACGCCGCTGGCGATGTCGCTGGCCGAGCTGCTGCAGAACGCGATCGAACACGCCCACGCCCACCGGATCGACCTGGAGCCGCGGCGCGACCGTGGCCGGTTGGTCGTGGTCGTCGACGACGACGGGATCGGGCTGCCCGCGGATCTGGCCGACGCGCCCGGCGGCAGTCTCGGGCTGCAGATCGTGCGCGCGCTGGTCGTCGACGAGCTGGCCGGCTCGCTCACCCTCGGGCCGGGCCGCCGCGGGCGGGGGACCAGCGCGACCGTCGACATACCGCTGACCTGACCGGGGTCGCGCCCAGCGCCGTAATACGGCGACCCACGATCGTCGTGCCGACGACCGCCGCCGTGCGTTCGCGGATACGGCGAGGGACCGGTACGGCGAGGGACCGGTACGGCGAGGGACCGGTACGGCGCAGCGGGTCCGTGCGGCGACGGCGCGGCGGACGGCTCGTCCGGTGGCCGGCACGCTGAAGGCCCGGTCCTGCCGGACCGGGCCTTCAGCTGACGAGTGATCGATCAGGCCATACGAGCGCGAGCCCGAGCGTTGCGGCGCTTCAGCGCCCGGCGCTCGTCTTCGCTGAGGCCGCCCCAAACACCGGCGTCCTGGCCCGAATCCAAGGCCCACCGCAGGCACGCGTCGACGACGTCGCAGCGGCGGCAGACCGCTTTCGCCTCCTCGATCTGCACCAGGGCAGGCCCGGTGTTGCCGATCGGGAAGAACAGTTCGGGATCCTCGTCACGGCAGGCTGCCTGATGGCGCCAGTCCATGCGCTCCTCCTCGGTCGAGCCCCCAGGTGGGCGCTCGTGAAAATGTTCACGTGCTCTGTCAGTCCCCAACGTGGCGCGCGAGCACCGCGAGGGATCTGCTTGCCTCCCGACGACCGGCGTCGTTATGGCTCTGGCAGCCTCACACCTTTGTGGTGACTGCACAAGGCCAGGCGCCGCCGCCCCGGCGGGAACGTCCTGTCTCGTTCGTCACAGGCTGGTAACACGACCACGCCCGGTGATGTTCCCGACCGGCCTCGGATCGACTGCGGATCGGCGTCGGATCGGCTGTCCGAGCGGCTCAGACGACGGCTCGCAGCGCCGCCGGCACGGCCCGGAAGGCGACGCGGTCCACCTCGCCGAGCGCATCGCCGTCGACCTGCAGCTGCACGGGCCGTGACGCGGACACCTCGAAGCCGGACTGGTCGTGCCAGGTGACCAGGCCCCGGGTCTGCCCGGCCCGGCTGCTGGTGAGGATCCGCCGGCCGTATCGGACCCCGGACAGCAGCGACAGCCGCCGTACCCCGAAAAGGTCCAGGCCGGTGTCGAAGGAGGCGCGCGGGCACGGATCGACCGGCATCGGGCCGATGAACGTCCACGGCGAGGTGTTCTGCACGATGGCGAGGAACACGCCGGTCACCGGGTCCACCCCAGGTCGATGCAGGGTCAGGGCCGGCTCGCGCCGGTCGGTGCCGACGAAGAACTGCCGGACCGTCGACGCCAGGTAGCTGCGCGGCGTCGCCCGGGTGCCGGCCGCCCGTTTGCGTTCGACCGCGGCGACGATCTCCGCGTCGAGCCCGAGCCCGGCGTTGAAGGTGAACCAGCGACTGTCCGCCTGACCGAGCCCGACGGTGCGGAACCGCTTCTCTCGCAGTCCGTCCAGGATGGCGCCGGTCGCCTCGACCGGGTCCGCCGGCAGGCCGAGGGCCCGGGCGAACACGTTCGCGCTGCCGCCGGGCACGGTCGCCAGCAGCGGTACGTCGGGTCCGGGGCCGGCGGCGAGCAGGCCGTTGACCACTTCGTTCACGGTGCCGTCGCCGCCGAGAGTGACCACGACGTCCCAGCGGTCGGCGCGTGCCTGCCGTGCCAGCTCGACCGCGTGGCCACGGCGGTCGGTGGTGACCACGTCGAGGTCGATCTCGTCGGCGAGTGCGTGCACCATGACGTCCCGGACGCGGGCTGTGGTGGTGGTCGCGTTGGGATTGACCACGAGCAGGCCGCGCACGCCGGTCAGCGTACGGGCCTAGGCTGCCCGGGTGGCGATCTCGACGGGCCGGCGACCCCGGTCGTTGCTGATCGCGACGGCGGCGACCGCGCTCGAAGCAGTCGCGTTGCTGCTCTACGCCGTGCTGCTCGCCGTCCAGGGGCTCTTCTGGGGGACCACCACGACCGACATCAGCAGCGGTCCCGGGCTGGTCGTGGAACTGGTGGTGTACGCCGCGCTCGGTGTCGGTCTCGCCGTAGTCGCTCGGGGTTTGTGGGCCCGACGCGGGTGGGCCCGCAGCCCGGCGTTGCTCGCGCAGTTGTTCGTGCTGGTCGTGGCCGTACCGCTGCTGCGCTCACCGGACGCGGTCCCTCGCGTCGCCGGAGCGGTGGCCGCCGTGGTCGCGGCAGCGGGAGCGGTCGCCGTCCTCATGCCGGCCGTGACGCGCGAGCTGGGGTTGCTCGATCGAGGACGCCCGGCCAGCTGAGGCGGTGCGACCAGCCAGCGCAGTCTGGCCGACCCTGCGCAAGTGCCTCAGCTGCCCCGGTTGTCTCCGGTGCGTCAGGGGCGCCGTATCCGGTGCGTCAGGTGCGCCGCGCAGCGGGTGCCGGTCAGTCGTCCAGCGCGGCCCGCATCTGGGCCAGCGACCGGGCCAGCAGCCGCGATACGTGCATCTGGGAGATGCCGAGCTCCGCGGCGATCTGCGACTGCGTCCGGTTGCCGAAGAACCGCAACATGACGATCCGGCGCTCCCGCTCGGGCAGGGCGTCCAGCACCGGCCGCAGCGACTCCCGGTATTCGACGCCCTCCAGTGCCGGGTCGTCCGCGCCGAGGGTGGCGGCGAGCGCGGACTCCGCGGAGTCTCCGTCGGCAGGCCCCGCGTCCAGCGACGTGGTGGTGTAGGCGAGCGTCGCCTCCAGCCCTTCCAGCACCTCGTCTTCGCTGACTCCGAGGTGCTCGCTGAGCTCCCGCACGGTCGGCGAGCGGCCGAGATCCTGACCGAGTTGCTCGGTGGCCGCGCTCAGCGCCGCTCGCATCTCCTGCAACCGCCGCGGCACCCGGATCGCCCAGCCGCGGTCCCGGAAATGCCGGCGGATCTCCCCGACGATCGTCGGTGTCGCGTACGTCGACAGCTCGACCTCGCGGGTGACGTCGAAGCGGTCGACGGCCTTGATCAGTCCGATGGTGCCGACCTGGACCAGGTCGTCGTACGGCTCGCCGCGATCCCGGAATCGCCGGGCGAGGTGCGCCACCAGCGGCAGGTGCAAGGTGACCAGCTCGTCGCGGATGGCCTGCCGGCGTGCCGAATCCGGGTCGGCCGTGGCGAACTCGGCCAGCAGCGCTCGTTCCCGTTCCCGGTCGCGCTCGGTCCATCGGCTACCGCGAGGGGCGACAGGGCCGGGGGCGTCCGCAGGAGTCTGCGCGGTCACCAGACACTTTCGGCGAGCGAGGTACGCAGCAGCAGGCGCACCGTCCCGTCGGCCTCGCGGCTGCCGGACACGTCGTCGACGAGCGCGGACAGCACCGTCCAGGAGAAGCCGCCGGGGCCGGGGACCCGTCCGGTCGCGCTCTGCGTGCTGACCGTGACGTCGATGGTCGGTTCGAGCCCCCACCGGACCGTCACGACCAGATCGGAGTCGACGACGGCGTCCTCCAACAGCAGGCTTACCGCCTCGTCCACGGCCAGCCGCAGATCGTCGATGCGGTCCACAGTCAACTCCACCGCGGCCGCTGCGGCCGCCACGGTGGACCGCGCCAGCGCGACCGAGCCCGCGACGGCGGGCACGCGCAGGACGACCTCCCGCGGCGACGCCGGCGACTGCTCGCCGACACCGCCTGGCCCGCCGGCTGTTTCGGTCACGCCTCAGGCCTTCTTGGTCTCCCAGAAGATGCCAGCGATCTCGTCGATCTTGGCCAGCAACTCGTCGGCCACAGCGACGTCACCGACGCCCTTCGTCCCGGTCGCACCGGCGAGCTTGGTCGCCTCGTTGAACAGCGAGTGCAGCTGCGGGTACTTCTCGAAGTGCGGCGGCTTGAAGTAGTCGGTCCACAGCACCCAGAGGTGCTCCTTGACCAGGTTGGAGCGCTGCTCCTTGATGAGGATGGCGCGTGTCTTGAAGTCGTGGTCGTCGGAGGCGCTGGCCTTAGTGATGATGGCCTTCACCGACTCCGCTTCGATGCGGGCCTGGGCGGGGTCGTAGACGCCGCAAGGCAAGTCGCAGTGAGCGTGCACGGTGGTCTTGGGGGCGAGCAGGCGCGAGAGCATCGCAGTCCCTTCGATCCTCGGGGGCGGGCGCTGCCGCGACACTACCCCCGACGCCGTGACGCCGCCGAGGAGGGACGCCGAAGTGGGCCTGCTGCAACCGGTCGCGGTAGCCGGGACGTCGATGGAGCCCGCGCTGCACGACGGCGACTGGTGCCTGCTGCTGCGGGCCCGCCGGTTCCGGCCGGGTGACGTCGTCGTCGTCGACCGCCCGGACCGGCCCGGACTGATCATCGTCAAGCGGCTGATCCGGCGCGAGTCCGGCGGTTGGTGGGTGCTCGGCGACAACCCCGGCAGCAGCGACGACAGCCGCATCTTCGGCGCAGTGCCGGCAACGGCGTTGCGGGGCAGGCTGATCCTGCGTTACCGCCCGCTGGGCCGGGGGTCGGTCATCCGGCGCCGCCGCAGGCCGGCGACGGACTGACCGACGCGCTGACCGACGCGCTGACCGACGCGCTGACCGACGCGCTGACCGACGCGCCACGGCAGCCTCCCACGGGCCCCGGTGCCGCCCGTGGGACCATCGGCGGGCGTGCCGTGCGACTCCAGGTGCGCTGTGGCTGAGAGGTGGCAGGTGGCAGACGCCCACGACTACGACGGCGATCCGGTGTTCGCGATGCACAAGGGCGGCAAGATCGAGGTGCGACCCAGTGTGCGCGTCGTCGACCGCGCCGGGCTCTCGATGGCCTACACCCCCGGCGTCGCCGAGGTCTGTCTGGCCATCGCCAAGGAACCCGATCTCGCCTACGACTTCACATGGAAGAGCAGCACCGTCCTGGTCGTCACCGACGGCACGGCCGTGCTGGGGCTGGGCGACGTCGGTCCGGCCGCCGCACTGCCGGTGATGGAGGGCAAAGCCCTGCTGTTCAAGAACTTCGGCGACGTCGACGCGGTCCCGGTGTGCCTGGACTGCACCGGTGTCGACGAGATCGTCGAGACCGTGGTCCGGCTGGCACCGGCGTACGGCGGGGTCAACCTCGAGGACATCAGCGCGCCCCGCTGCTTCGAGATCGAGCGGCAGTTGCAGGACCGACTGGACATCCCGATCTTCCACGACGACCAGCACGGCACGGCGATCGTGGTGACCGCGGCGCTGCTCAATGCCGCGAAGGTGACCGGCCGCACCCTCGGTGACCTGCGGGTGGTCGTCTCCGGTGCGGGCGCCGCCGGTGTCGCGGTCACCGACATGCTGCTGGCGGCCGGCATCGGCGACATCGCGGTGGCTGACTCCCGTGGCCTGGTGAGCGTCGACCGGACCGACCTCACCCCGGTCAAGCAGGATCTGGCGCAACGGACCAACCGGGCAGGCCTCACCGGCTCCCTCGCGGACGCGATGGCGGGCGCGGACGTCTTCGTCGGTGTCTCGGCCGGGCGGGTGGCCGAACAGGTCGTGGCGACGATGGCCAAGCCGGCGATCGTCTTCGCGTTGGCCAATCCCGACCCGGAGGTCCACCCGCTGGTCGCCGAGCGGCACGCCGCCGTCGTCGCCACGGGCCGCAGCGACTTTCCCAACCAGATCAACAACGTGCTGGCCTTCCCGGGCGTGTTCCGCGGCGCCCTCGACGTCCGGGCCACCCGCATCACGTCAGCCATGAAATTCGCTGCGGCAGAGGCCATCGCCTCGGTGGTCGGGGACGAACTGGCGCCCGGGTACATCGTGCCGAGCGTGTTCGACCGCCGAGTCGGGGCGGAGGTGTCGCGGGCGGTGGCGCAGGCGGCCCGCCGCGACGGAGTAGCCCGGCTCTGACCACAGCGGCCCGGCGGTGCGGCCGTCCGGCCCCGGCCGGCAGTTCCGGCCGCTGTCGGTCGGCGATGCGGTGCCGACCGTCGGTCGCGAGCCGCTCGTTCGTCGCTACCGGCTGGCCGGTTCGCCCGCCCGAATCTCCGAGAAGTGCTGGTAGTCAGGTGCTGCGAAGCGTCCACCCCAACGCCAGCCGGCGGCGGCGAAGGCCCGGGTGAGCGCGGACCGGGCGGACAGCATGCCCGGCCGCGGCGGCGTACGGTCGGCGAAGCCGGCACCGTTTCCGGGGTAGGTGCGCCCGCCGAGCACGTGCGGGTTCTCGCGGGGATTGACGTCGACCGCGTCCCCCCAGGCGTGGCGCGAGAGCCGGGTCGAGCCGGTTGCCTTGCGGCAGTTGAACCCGCTGGTGTTGTCCGCAGCCATGCTGCGCGCGTCCGAGCCGCCGAAGGCGGTGACCGGGACCAGCTGGCGGATCGGGAAGCCGGTGGCGCGGGCCGCTGCGAAGGCGACCAGGACGTCGCCCACCACCCGGCGGTGCACGACGACGGTTCCCCGGTGCAGCGCCCCGTCGAAGCCGACGTGGTCGATGCTCACGGCACGCAGCGCGCGCGGGCCGACAGGGCAGCCTCGATGCCAGCTCACCCCGAGGTCGGCGGCGCTGACCCGGCTGATGGAGGCGTGCAGCAATGCCTTCGCGTCCCGAGCTCGGCTCGGGACGGCCACAGTGGCCGCCACCGGCACCAGCTGGCCCTCGGTCGCCTCCTCGGTTGCCGTGGTGACCGCTCCGGCGACGGCAGCCGGTGCCGGAGGCTCCGGGGCCGTATCGCTGCCAGTGACGCCGCTACCGACCAGCGAGGCGACGACCAGCGAGGCGACGACCAGCGAGGCGACGACCAGCGAGGCGACGACCAGCGAGGCGACGACCAGCGACGCGACTCCCAGCGCAGGCCCACGGGGGGCAGCACCGGGCCGGGCAGTACCGGGCCGGGCAGTACCGGGCCGATCGGGTCCGGCAGGTAGTGGCGGCGCACTCACAGCCGTCACGCTAGGTCGACGGCTCACGCGCCGCCAGCGCAGCGCGCGCCGGCCGACGGCCATCGAGGTCTGGGCGGAACGCGGTCGGGCGGACGCGCCGGGTTAGTCGTCGTCCTCGTCGTCGAGCCGGGCGAGCCAGGTGGCCAGCCGTTCGACCGCCTGCTCCGCCTCGGGGTGCAGATCGACGTAGTCGCGCAACCGTTCGGCCAGCCAGCTGACGGCCACGGCCTCGTCACCGCGGCGGCGCTGCAACTCCTCGATGCCGCGATCGGTGTCGTACACAGCGGTTATCCGAACGCAGCGTCGAGGATGGCCTGCTGCTCCTCGGCGTGACGCTGGGCGGAACCCACTGCCGGCGACGACGATGCGGGGCGAGTGATGCCGGCGACGGTACGGCCGAGCAGCTGCGGGACGTTGAGCGAGACGAACGACCACGCGCCCTGATTGGCCGGTTCCTCCTGGACCCACCGGATGTCGGCGTCGGGGAAACGCGCGGCAGCCGCCGGCAGGCTGATGCCCGGCAGCGGATACAGCCGTTCCAGCCGCACGATGGCGACGTCGTCGCGGCCGGCGGCCGCCCGAGCCGCGGCGAGCTCGTAGTAGATCTTTCCGGTGCACAGCAACAACGTCCGCACCTTGGCCGGGTCCGCGGTGGCGTCGTCCAGCACCGGGCGGAAGTTTCCCCCGGTGAAGTCGGCCCGGGCGGAGGTCGCGGCCTTCGCCCGCAACAGCGACTTGGGGGTGAAGACGACCAGCGGCCGGGTCAACCGCGACTTGACCTGCCAGCGCAACAGGTGGAAGTACGACGCGGGCGTCGAGGGCATCGCCACGGTCATGTTGTCCTGCGCGCACAACTGCAGGAAGCGCTCCACCCGCGCCGAGGAGTGGTCGGGCCCCTGTCCCTCATAGCCATGGGGGAGCAGCAGGACCAGCGAGGAGCGCTGCCCCCACTTCTGCTCACCCGAGGCGATGAACTCGTCGATGATCGTCTGCGCGCCGTCGGCGAAGTCGCCGAACTGCGCCTCCCACATCACCAGCGCGTCCGGTCGCGCCACCGAGTAGCCGTACTCGAAACCCATGGCGGCGAACTCGCTGAGCAGGGAGTCGTAGACGAACAGCTTCGCGCCGTCGCCGTACAACCGCTTGAGCGGCTTGTACTGCCAGCCGGTCGCCCGGTCGACGATGACGGCGTGCCGATGCCCGAAGGTGCCGCGGCGCGAGTCCTGCCCGGCCAGCCGCACCCACGTGCCCTCCGACAGCAGCGAGCCGAGGGCGAGGGCTTCTCCCATGCCCCAGTCGATCTTGTCGGCATCGACCATCTGGGCCCGGCGCTGCAGCTGCGGTGCCAGCCGGGAGTGAACCGTGAAGCCTTCGGGCAGGTCCAGCTGTGAGTCCACGACGCGCTTGACGATCTCGTCACTGATCGCCGTGGGAACCGCGGCCGCAGACGTCTGCGGTGCCAGTTGCTTCTGGCCCTCCCGCTCGATCTGCCAGGACGTCTCGTTGAACGTCTCCGGCCCGCCGGCGGCCGGTGCCGCGGACACCTGGCGAGTCTCCTGGAAGACCCGCTCCATCTGCTCGTGGTAGTGGCGCAGCGCGGTCTCGGCCTCGTCGAGCGTGATGTCGCCCCGGCCGATGAGCTGCTCGGTGTATAGCTTGCGCACCGAGCGCTTCTGGTCGATCAGGTTGTACATCAGCGGCTGCGTCAGCGACGGGTCATCGGCCTCGTTGTGCCCGCGCCGGCGGTAGCAGACCAGGTCGATCACGACGTCCTTGGCGAAGGCGTGGCGGAATTCGAAGGCCAGGGCGGCGACGCGTACCACCGCCTCGGGGTCGTCGCCGTTGACGTGGAAGATCGGCGCCTGGACCATGCGCGCCACGTCGGTGCAGTAGTGGCTGGATCGGGAGTACCGCGGCGACGTGGTGAAACCGACCTGGTTGTTGACCACGACGTGCAGCGTCCCGCCGGTGCGATAGCCCTGCAGCTGCGACAGGTTGAGGGTCTCCGCCACGACGCCCTGGCCGGCGAAGGCGGCGTCGCCGTGCAGCAGGATCGGCAGGATGTCGTGCCGGCGCTCCAGCGGCAGCGCGTCCTGCCGCGCCCGGACGATGCCTTCCAGGACCGGGTTGACCGCTTCGAGGTGGGAAGGGTTGGCGGCCAGGTAGACCCGGCATTGTGCGCCGGACTCCGCGGTGTACGAGCCGTGGGTCCCCAGGTGGTACTTCACGTCACCGGAACCCTGGACCGAGCCCTCGCCGTGGTTGCCCTCGAACTCGCGGAAGATCTGTTCGTAGGACTTGCCGGCGATGTTGGCCAGCACGTTGAGCCGGCCGCGGTGCGGCATGCCGATGGCGACCTCGACGTACTCGCTGTCCGCGGCACGGGAGAGGATCTCGTCGAGCAACGGGATGGTGGATTCCGAGCCCTCCAACGAGAAACGCTTCTGTCCCACGTACTTGGTCTGCAGGAACGTCTCGAACGCTTCGGCCTCGTTGAGCTTGCGGAGGATGCGCAACTGCTCGTCGGCGGACGGCTTGGTTCGTGGGACCTCGACTCGATCCTGGATCCAGGCGCGCTGCTGCGGATCCTGGATGTGCATGTACTCGACACCCACGGTGCGGCAGTAGGAGTTGCGCAGCACGCTGAGGATTTCCCGGAGTTTCATGATCGGCCGGCCGCCGAAGCCGCCGGTGGCGAACTCGCGTTCGAGGTCCCACAAGGTGAGGCCGTGCTTGAGCACGTCCAGGTCCGGGTGCGTCCGCTGCTCGTACTCGAGCGGGTCGATGTCCGCCATCAGGTGGCCGCGGACCCGGTAGGCGTGGATGATCTCCTGCACCCGCGCGGTCTTGTCCAGGTCGCTCTCGTGCCCGGCGGAGATGTCCGTCGCCCAGCGGATCGGCTCGTACGGGATGCGCAGCGCACGGTAGACGTCGTCGTAGAAGCCGTCCTCGCCCAGCAGCAGGCGATGGATCAGGCGGAGAAACTCGCCGGACTGGGCACCCTGGATGACCCGGTGGTCGTACGTCGAGGTCAGCGTCAGGATCTTCGAGACAGCCTGTCGGGCAATCGTTTCCGGGGCAGCGCCCTGCCATTCGGCCGGGTACTCCAGGGCCCCGACGCCGACGATCACGCCCTGCCCGGCCATCAGTCGCGGTACCGAGTGCACAGTGCCGATGCCGCCGGGGTTGGTCAGGCTGGCCGTGGTGCCGGCGAAGTCGTCCATGGTGAGCTTGCCGCCGCGGGCCTTGCGCACCATGTCCTCGTACGCCGACCAGAACTGGGCGAAGTCGAGTGTCTCGGCTGCCTTGATCGACGGGACGAGCAGCTGACGCGTCCCGTCCGGCTTGACCAGGTCGATGGCCAGGCCGAACCCCACGTGTTCGTGCGTGGCGATGGCGGGTTTGCCGTCGACCTCGGCGTAGGACACGTTCATCTCCGGCATGGCCGCCAGCGCCCGGATCACCGCATACCCGACCAGGTGCGTGAACGAGACCTTGCCGCCGCGGGTGCGGGCCAGGTGGCTGTTGATCCCCAGCCGGGTATCGATCAGCAGCTTCGCCGGGATTGCTCGCACGCTGGTGGCCGTCGGGACCGCCAGGCTCGCCTCCATGTTGCTGACCACTCGGGCCGCCGGGCCGCGCAGCGCCGTGACGGCGTCGCTCGGTGGCTTGCTGGCCGAGCCGGTCGGGGTGCCAGGGCCGGTCGGGGTGCCAGGGCCGGTCGGGGTGCCGGAGCCGCTCGGGGTGGGCGCACTCGGCGGGGTTGCCGCGACGGTGGTCCCGGCCGGCGGCGCGGCGGCGGGCTGCGGCGGAGCCGGTGGTGCGGACGGCGCTGCCGGCTGGGCCGGCGCCGGGGGCTGCGCAGGTGTCGCCGGCTGGGCAGCTGCCGGTACCGGCGGCGCCGCCGGAGTGGTTGCGGGAGTAGGTGACGACGGCGCGGGGGCGGGCGACGCGACCGGCGTCGTGGCTGCCGGCGCGGGTAGTGCGCCGTTCGGCGTCCCACCGGTGTCCGCGGGGCTGTAGTCGGCGAAGAACTCCCACCACGCCGGGTCGACGGAGTTCCGGTCGGCCAGGTACTGCTGGTAGAGCTCGTCCACGAGCCAGTCATTGGGGCCGAACGACGCGACCGGATCCGTCTCGGGCGACTCGCTGTTCACGCGGACTGACCTCTCCTCGACCTTCGTCCCGGGCCACCCAGGGTAGACCTCGCCGTCATGCGCAGTCGGTGGCGCAGGGTGCCAGCCGGCGAGGTTCAGGTCACGTCGGCGCGCAGCGTCGTCCGCGCGGCCAGCAGACCGAGCACGACGCCGTAGCCCAGCAGGACCAGCGCGCCCAGCCATACCGGCAGCAACGTGACGCTGACGTCGGGGCTGGCCTGCAGCACCCCGGCCGCCGCGCCGCCCGGCAGCCACTTGCCGACGGCCGGCAACAGCCCGATCAGCAGCTGCTCGGCGACCAGCACCCAGGCGATGGTGCCGATGATCGCGGCAACCTGGTTGCGCACCAGGGAGCCGACGGCGACGCCGAGAATCGCGTAGATCGCGTAGCACAGCACGGCGCCGCCGACGATCTGCCCCACCTCGCCCCAGGGGATCGGCAGGTGCTCCTTGAGGGGCAGCAGGGCCAGCGCGAGCACGATGGTCAACGCCGAGCACAGCAGCGCGATGATGGCGCCCACCAGGGCGTACGACGTCATCTTCGCGCCCACCACGCGGCCTCGCCGGGGCGCGGCCAGGAACGTCGAGGTGATCGTCTGGTGGCGTATCTCGCCGGTCATGCCGAGGATCCCCAGGATCAACACGATGATCGACCCGCCCCCGACGCCGCTGGCGAACACGTTGCGGATCGTGGCCGGGTTGGTCAGCGGGGGCACGCCTTCCAGGCCGACGGTGAGGATCGTCACCACCACGGCGAACGCGGTCAGCAGCAACGCGGTGATCGTCATCCCGACGACCATCCGCGTCGTGGTGATCTTGAGCCACTCGGCACGGATCAGCGCGTTCACGCCGGGCTCCCGTCGCTGGTCGGGGCGCCGGCAGTGGCCGGCCAGGCAGCTCCCGGTGGCGCGGCAGCTGTGGGCCCGGTGCCTTGGGTGAGGGAGAGGAAGACCTCTTCCAGATCGTTGCCGACCACGACCAGCTCGTGGAGTTCGGCCTGCGCGCGTAGCGCCGCAGCACCGACCGCGGCGGCCGGGATGCCCTCGATCAGCGCGGTGTCGTTCGCCGTACGCCGGATCCGTTGGCCGTCGCCGGATGCCAGGCCCAGGGCGGGCAGCAGGACGTCCAGCTGAGGCGACCGTACGCGGACCTGGGACCCGGTCGTCGCGGTGAGTTCGGCCAGCGAACTGGCGCGAACCAGCCGCCCCCGCGCGACGATGATGACGTCGTCGACGGTCTGTTCCACCTCGCTGAGCACATGACTGGACACCAGCACGGTCCGGCCCTGCGAGGCGAGGTGGCGCAGGAACCCGCGTAGCCAGGCGATCCCCTCGGGGTCCAGGCCGTTGGCGGGTTCGTCGAGCAGCAGTACCGCGGGATCTCCCACCAGCGCCGCGGCCAGCGCCAGCCGCTGCCGCATCCCCAGCGAGTAACCGCCGGCACGGCGACGTGCCGCATCGGACAGGCCCACCTGCTGCAGCACCTCGTCGGCACGGGATTCCGGCAGCTGCGAGGCCGCGCAGATCACCCGCAGGTGATCCCGGGCACTGCGGCCGGGATGGAAGCCGCTGGCCTCCAGCGATGCCCCGACGACCCGTGCCGGCGTGGGAATCTCCTGGTACGGCACGCCACCGATCTCCACCGTGCCGCGCGTCGGGGTCACGAGGCCGAGCAGGCATCGCAACGTCGTGGTCTTGCCGGCCCCGTTGGGACCCAGGAAGCCCGTGACCCGCCCCGGCGCGACCTCGAACGAGAGGTCGTCGACGGCGGTCACGGCACCCGGCCCATGGCCGAACTGCTTGGTCAGTCCCTCGACCTTGATCGTTGCCGTGGTCACGACGCTCGACCCTGCCATGCCGGCAAGGCCGCCCGCTACCGCCAGTCCATGGCTGCCGACGTGCCGCGGTGACGCAGGTGGCAGAGGTGGCAGAGCTGCCACCGCGCTGTGACATCACCACCTGCAGCGCGCTGTGACAGCGCGCTGTCACGCCCCCGACGTCTCACGGGCCGGCGACGGTCCCGGTGAGCAGAACGTGACGACCCCGAACCGGAAGACGACGGCCGGGGAAACATCCGGCTCCTAGCGTCCGGGACGTCCGGTCGGTCGCGGCCGGTGAGCGATCGGAACCCGGAGGTTCGCTGTGAGCACGACTGTGACGACCACCACATCGACGGGGGCGACGACGCACTCGGCGCCGGCGGATCTGGTTCATCGGCGCGGTCGGTGGATCGACGGCTGGGACCCGGAGAACGAGCAGCAGTGGCAGGCCGGTGGCCGGCGGATCGCGATCCGCAACCTCGTCTTGTCGGTCTTCGCCGAGAACCTCGGTTTCTCGGTGTGGCTCATCTGGAGTGCCGTCGTGGTGAGCCTGCCGGCAGCCGGCTTCGCCTTCAGCGTCGACCAGCTCTTCTGGCTGGTGTCGGTCCCGGCGCTGGTCGGCGCCTTCGCGCGGCTGCCCTACACGTTCGCGGTCACCCGCTTCGGCGGCCGGAACTGGACCGTGGTGAGCG
This sequence comes from Actinomycetota bacterium, assembly GCA_004297305.1. Classification (NCBI taxonomy): domain Bacteria; kingdom Bacillati; phylum Actinomycetota; species Actinomycetota bacterium. The sequence continues at coordinate 210,124 of SCTR01000005.1, read as the reverse complement.
CGCTCGCCCTGTTGCTGCCGACGATCGGCCTGGTGGCCTGCGTGCTGAATCCGGCGACGCCGTACCTGGTGTTCGTGCTGGTGGCCGCGACGGCAGGGCTGGGCGGCGGCAACTTCGCCTCGAGCATGGCGAACATCAACTTCTTCTTTCCCCAGCGCAGCAAGGGATTCGCGCTCGGCATCAATGCCGCGGGTGGCAACCTCGGCGCCAGTACGGTGCAACTACTGGTGCCCGTCGTCGTGGGCGTCGGCGCCTTCGCGGTGATCGGCGGGGCGCAGGCCCCTGGTCTGTACCTGCAGAACGCCGGCCTGATGTGGATCCCGCTGATCGTGCTGGCGGCGATCCTGGCCTGGCGCTGGATGGACAACCTGTCCAATGCTCGCGCCTCGGTCCGCGAACAGCTGTCGGTCACCTCAGATCGTCACACCTGGATCATGTCGTTCCTCTACGTCGGCACCTTCGGCTCGTTCATGGGTTTCGCCGGCGCCTTTCCGTTGCTGATCAAGACCCAGTTCCCGGCGCAGGCCTCCCTGAACCTGGCCTTCCTCGGCGCGTTGGTCGGCTCGCTGTCCCGGCCGGTCGGCGGCCTCATGGCCGACCGGCTCGGCGGCGCGCGGGTCACCGCAGTGAACTTCGTCGTGATGGGCATCGCCGGTGTCGCCGCGGTCGTCTTCGTGGGGCGGCAGAGTTTCGCCGGGTTCCTCGCGTCGTTCCTGGTCCTGTTCGCCTCGGCCGGCATCGGCAACGGCTCGACGTACCGGATGATCCCGTCGATCTTCCGGTTCCGTGCTCTGGCAACGGCCGGCGACGGCGCGCAGCGCAGTGCCGCCCTGGCCGCGGCGACGCGGTCGGCCAGCGCGGTCGTCGGCTTCGCCTCGGCCGTCGGCGCGCTGGGTGGCTTCCTCATCCCGCAGGCGTTGCGCAGTTCGATCTCCGCCACCGGCGGCATCGCGGTCGCGATGGTGGTCTTCATCGGCTTCTACGCGGTCTGCGTCGCGGTGACCTGGCTGTGCTACCTGCGCCGCTCGGCCACGGTCGGGGGCGGGGTCGTGTGAACCCGCCCGCTGCGTCAGTCGACACGCACTGCCCGTACTGCGCCTTGCAGTGCGCCATGACGCTCACCCGTCGCGACGACGGCAGCGTCGCGGTGGCCGGGCGCGAGTTCCCCACCAACCGGGGCGGCCTGTGCCACAAGGGATGGACCGCGGCGCAACTGCTGCAGTCGGCTGATCGGCTCACCACGCCGCTGGTACGGGCGCACAAGGGCGCCCCACTGCTGCCGGCGAGCTGGGACCAGGCACTGGACATGGTCGCCGCGAGTTTCCGGCAGTTGGCCGCCGAGCACGGCCCGGATGCGGTGGCGGTGTTCGGCGGCGGAGGACTGACCAACGAGAAGGCTTACGCGTTGGGCAAGTTCGCTCGGGTTGTGTTGCGTACCAGCCGGATCGACTACAACGGCCGGTTCTGCATGTCCAGCGCCGCCGCGGCGGCCAACCGTGCCTTCGGGGTCGACCGGGGTATGCCGTTCCCGTTGCAGGACGTGGGCGAAGCCGACGTGGTGATGCTGGTCGGCGCCAACGTCGCGGAGACGATGCCGCCGTTCGTCCGCCACCTGTCGGCACAGCGGGAACGCGGCGGCCGGCTGATCGTGGTCGACCCGCGAGTCACTCCCACCGCGCGGTTGGCGGACCTGCACCTGCAACCGGTTCCCGGTGGCGACCTGGCGTTGCTGCTGGGCGTCCTGCACGTCGTGGTCGCGCGTGGCTGGGTCGACGAGGACTACGTGCGTGACCGGACGACGGGCTTCGGCGCCGTGCGACACCGGGTTTCGGCGTACTGGCCGGAGCGGGTCGAGGCGCTGACCGGCGTACCGGCCGACCAGATCCGGGAGGCCGCGCGGCTGCTGGCCGGCGCGAATCGCGCCATTCTGCTGTCCGGCCGTGGCGCGGAGCAGCACAGCAAGGGCGTCGACACCGTTGCGGCGCTGATCGATCTGGCGCTGGCGCTCGGGCTGCCGGGCCGGCCCGGCAGTGGTTACGGCGCCATCACCGGCCAGGGCAACGGTCAGGGTGGTCGCGAGCACGGTCAGAAGGCCGACCAGCTGCCGGGCTACCGGCGACTGGCCGATCCGGCGGATCGCGCGTTCGTGGCAGAGGTGTGGGGGGTGGCGCCCGACGACCTGCCCGCCCCGGGTTTGCCAGCCAGCCAGTTGCTCGAGGCATTGGGCCGACCGGCCGGACCCCAGGCGCTTCTGGTCATGGGCAGCAACCCGGTCGTGTCCGCGCCGCGGTCGATCGCGGTGACCGAGCGATTGGACGCCCTGGCGCTGCTCGTGGTCTGCGACCCGTTCGTGTCCGAGACCGCTGCGCGGGCCGATGTGGTCCTGCCCGTCGCGCAGTGGGCCGAGGAGGACGGCACCATGACCAACCTCGAGGGCCGTGTCGTGCTGCGCCGCAAGCTGTCTGCGCCGCCGCCAGGAGTGCGGACCGACCTCGACGTGATCGCGGAACTGGCCCACCGGCTCGGCCACCAGCAGGGTTTCCCAGCCGAGCCGCAGACCGTGTTCGCCGAACTCCGCCTGGCGACCCGGGGTGCTCCCGCGGACTACTCCGGCATCGACTACGACCGGCTGGGGGCCGAGGACGGCGTGTTCTGGCCCTGCCCGCAGGACACCGTGGGGACGCCGCGGCCGTTCGTCGACGCCTTCCCGACCGCCGACGGCCGCGCCCGTTTCGCCGACGTCACCGACCGCGCAGCCGCGGAACTGCCCGACGCCGGCTATCCGCTGCACCTGACGACCGGGCGGGTGCTGGCGCAGTACCAGAGCGGGAACCAGACACGACGGATCACTGAACTGGTGGCCGTCGCTCCGGAAGCCTTCGTCGAGATGCATCCGGTGGTCGCCGACGACCTCGGCGTCGTCGACGGCGAACTGGTGCAGGTCGTCAGTCGCCGCGGCCACGCGGTGGCCCGCGCGATGCTGTCGGAGGGGATCCGGATGGACACCGTGTTCATGCCGTTCCACTGGCCGGACGCGGGCAACGCCAACCGGCTGACCAACACCGCCACGGATCCGGTGTCCGGCATGCCGGAGTTCAAGGTGTGCGCCGTACGCCTGGAACGGATCGCGCCGTGAGCGGGCCCCGGGTGGTCGTCGTCGGCAACGGCATGGCCGGATCGCGCGTGGTGGAGGAACTGCGCCGCCGCGACCCGGCGCGGATGCTCGGCGTGACGATCGTCGGTGCCGAACGGGCTCCGGCGTACAACCGGATCCTGCTCACCGAGGTCCTCGCCGGCCGTCACAGCGGCGAGGAGCTCGGCCTCGTCCCCGGCGGCTGGCACGACGACCACGGTGTCGACCTGGTCACCGGCGACCCGGTCGACACCCTCGACCGGGCGGCTCGCAAGGTCGTCACCGCGTCCGGGCGGGTGCTGCCGTACGACGTCCTCGTGCTGGCCACCGGCGCGGACGCCGCGCTGCCGGACATCGAGGGTCTGCGCACCGAGGCGGGACAGTTGCTGCCCAACGCTTTCGCGCTGCGCACGCTGGACGATCTGCGGGAGTTGCAGCGGGCGCGCCGGCACGCCACGCGGGCGGTGGTCCTCGGCGGCGGCCTGCTGGGGCTGGAGGTGGGCCGCGGCCTGGTCGCCTCGGGGCTGGAGACCGTCGTGGTGCACGTCGGCCCGCACCTGCTGGACCGCCAGCTCGACAGCACCGCCGGCAACGTCCTAGTCCGCGCCGCCGCCGGAGTCGGTCTGGCCTCACGGATCGGCCGGGCGGTCACCAGGATCGTGCGCAACGCCGACGGGGCCGTCGGCGGCGTCGAACTCGACGACGGCACCTGCGTGCTGGCGGACCTGCTGGTGCTGGCGACCGGCGCGCGGCCGCAGGTCGGCCTGGCCCGGGCCGCCGGCCTGCGGGTCGAGCGGGGGATCGTCGTCGACGACACGCTGCGGTCCGTCGACGACCCGCGGGTCTTCGCGCTCGGTGACTGCGCCGAGCACGACGGCGTCGTCGCGGGGCTGGTGGCGCCGGCCTGGGAGCAGGCCGCGGTGATCGCCGCCCAGCTCACCGGCGCCGACCCGGCTGCGCGCTACCGCGGCAGCCGAGTGGCGGCGCGGCTGAAGGCCGACGGCCTGCACGTGGCCGCGATGGGTGCCCGCGACGCCGAACTGCCCGGCGACGACGTCGTCGTCGTGGCCGATACCGCGCAAGGGACGTACCGCAAGCTCGTCGTACGCGACGGGCGCATCGCGGGAGCGACGGTCGTCGGCGAGCTGTCGACGGTCGGCGTGCTGACCCAGTTGTTCACCCGGCAGGCCCGGCTGCCCGGTGACCGGGTCAGCCTGCTGGCTCCCGGCAGCGGGACGACGTCGACCCCGGCGGCCTCGCCGTCGCTGATGCCCGCCGGTACGACGGTGTGCTCGTGCAACGGGGTGACCAAAGGCGCGATCCAGCAGGCGGTTCTCGGCGGGTCGCGCAGCGTCGCGGCGGTAGCTCGCGCCACCCGGGCGACCACCGGCTGCGGCGGCTGCCGCGACGTGGTGTCCGGAATCGTCGACTGGCTCGCCGCGGCCGACCCCCAAGTGGAGGTGAACGCATGACCGGCAAGCTCGTGGTGGTGGGTCACGGGATGGTGGCCCAGCGCTTCTGTGAGGCGTGGCGCGCCCGCGCGACGCCCGGCTGGCAGGTGACGGTGATCGGCGCCGAGCAGCGACCGGCGTACGACCGGGTTGCCTTGTCGTCGTATGTCTCCGGCCGTTCGGCCGCCGACCTGTCGATGGTCCCCGAGGGCTTCTTCGACGAGCCGGGCTGGCAGCTGCTGCTGGGCGAGCGGGTCGTGTCGCTCGACCGTGACAGTCGCGTGGTCCACACCGCCACGGCGCTGCGGATCGACTACGACGTACTGGTCCTGGCCACCGGTTCACGGCCGTTCGTGCCACCCGTGCCGGGAGCCGACCTGCCGGGGGTGGAGGTCTACCGCACGCTGGACGACCTCGACGCCATCCAGGCGCACGCCCGGACGGCGCGGACTGGCGCGGTGATCGGCGGTGGGCTGCTGGGGCTGGAGGCCGCGCAGGCCATGCGGTCGCTCGGCGTCCAGACGCACGTCGTCGAGGCCGCGCCACGGCTCATGCCGGCCCAGGTCGACCTCGGCGGCGGCGCGGTGCTGCGACGGCTGATCGCCGAGCTCGGCATCGAGGTCCATCTCGCGGCGGCCACCGAGAGTCTCGAGGCGGGTCCGGACGGCCGGGTCGCCGCCTTGCGGCTGGCCGACGGGACGGTCGTGCCCGCCGACATGGTCGTCTTCTCGGCCGGCATCCGGCCGCGTGACGAGTTGGCCCGGCAGTCGCAGCTGCCGGTGGCGCCGCGGGGTGGGATCGCGGTGGACCTCGGCTGCCGGACCGAGGACCCGGCCGTATACGCCATCGGCGAATGCGCCGCGGTGGACGGCCGGTGCTACGGCTTGGTCGCCCCCGGGTACGCCCAGGCCGAGGTGGTCGTCGACCGGATCCTCGGCGGGAGCGCGACGTTCCCAGGCGCGGACATGTCGACGAAACTCAAACTCCTCGGCGTCGACGTGGCCAGTTTCGGCGACGCCCACGGCGATACGCCCGGCGCGCTGGAACTGGTCTGGGCCGACCACGTCGCGGGGGTCTACAAGAAGCTCGTGGTGTCCGACGACGCCACCACGTTGCTGGGCGGCGTCCTGGTCGGCGATGCGTCGTCGTACGCCGCACTGCGACCGCTGGTCGGCCGCCCGTTGGGCGGCGAGGCCGCGGCGCTCATCGCGCCGGCCGGGTCCGGTGCCGGCCCGGACCTGCCGGACGACGCCCTGGTGTGCACCTGCAACGCGGTGACCAAGGGTGCGCTGCTGTCGGCTATCGAGACCGGGGCTTGCGACATCCCGTCGCTGAAGGCCTGCACCCGGGCCGGGACCTCCTGCGGCTCCTGTGTCCCGCTCATGACGACGGTGCTGCGTGACGCCGGTGTCGCGGGCTCCCGCGGCCTGTGCGAGCACTTCGACCTGTCCCGCAGCGACTTGTTCGAGGTGGTCCGGCTCAGCGGGGCGCGGACGTTCAGCGAGCTGGTCGCCAGCCACGGCCGCGGTCGGGGTTGCGACATCTGCAAGCCGGCCGTCGCCTCGGTGCTGGCCAGCATTCACAACGAGCACGTGCTGGCCGGTGAGCTCGCGGCGTTGCAGGACACCAACGACCACGTCATGGCGAACCTGCAGCGGGACGGCACGTACTCGGTGGTGCCGCGGATTCCCGGCGGCGAGATCACCCCGGAACGGCTCATCGTCATCGGCGAGGTGGCACGGGACTTCGGGCTCTACACGAAGATCACCGGTGGGCAGCGCATCGACCTGCTCGGCGTCCGGCTCGAGCAGCTGCCGGCGGTGTGGCGCCGGCTGGTCGACGCCGGCTTCGAGTCCGGTCACGCCTACGGCAAGGCGCTGCGGACCGTGAAGTCCTGCGTGGGCTCGACCTGGTGCCGCTACGGCGTCCAGGACTCCGTCGGTCTCGCGGTGGAACTCGAGCTGCGCTACCGCGGGCTGCGCGCGCCGCACAAGGTGAAGGCCGGCGTCTCCGGGTGTGCCCGCGAATGCGCGGAGGCCCGCAGCAAGGACGTCGGGATCATCGCGACGGAGAACGGCTGGAACCTGTACGTCGGCGGCAACGGCGGGTTCACCCCGCGGCACGCCCAGCTGTTCGCGTCCGACCTGGATACCGAGACGCTCGTGCGGTACGTCGACCGCTTCCTCATGTACTACGTGCGGACCGCGGACCGGCTGCAGCGCACCGCGGCCTGGCTGGAGTCGCTCGACGGCGGCCTGGAGCATCTGCGCGACGTCATCGTCGAGGACCGCCTCGGCGTCTGCGACGAGCTCGACGCGGCGATGGCGCGTCACGTCGGCAGCTACCGCGACGAGTGGCGCGCCACCTTGGAGGATCCGGACAAGCTGTCCCGCTTCGTCGGCTTCGTCAACGCACCACAGATACCGGATCCCGACGTCGTCTTCGTGGTCGAACGAGATCAACCCCGGCCGGCACGGCCCGAGGAGCGCCAGGTGCTGCTGGCCGGCCCGGTGCTTCCGGTGGGTGCGCCGTGACCGCCGCGCCGGCGCTCGACCCGGCTGAGGTGGCGCGCTGGGTTCCGGTCTGCGACCTGGCTGCGCTGCAACCGGAACGGGGGGTCGCCGCGCTGCTGGACGGGACTCAGGTCGCGATCTTCCGGCTCGCCGCCGGCACCGTCGCGGCGATCGGCAACCGGGACCCGTTCAGCGGCGCCAACGTGCTGAGCCGCGGCATCGTGGGCACTCGTGGGGATGCCGACGTGGTGTTCTCCCCGATGTACAAGCAGGCGTTCGACCTGTCCACCGGACAGTGTCTCGACGACCCGGAAGTCGCCGTACCGTCATACCCCGTGAGAGTCGTCGACGATGTCGTCCACCTCGGGGTCCGGTGACCGACCTGGCATCGTCCGTCCCGGCGGCGCCTACGGTCGCCCCGCTCGCCGGATACACCGTCGGCATCACCGCGGCGCGGCGCCGTGAGGAACTCGGGTCGCTGCTGGAGCGACGGGGTGCCCGGGTGGTGTACGGCCCATCGATCCGGATCGTGCCGTTGGCCGACGACGCGGAACTGCTGGCCGCGACCCGGCAGTGCGTCAGCGCGCCGCCCGACATCGTGATCGCCACGACCGGGATCGGGATGCGGGGCTGGCTGGAGGCTGCGGAGGGCTGGGGGCTGGCCGAGGATCTGCTGGACCGGCTTGGCCGGGTGCGGTTGCTGGCCCGGGGTCCGAAAGCGCGGGGGGCGCTGCGGGCAGCGGGGCTGCGGGAGGAATGGTCGCCGGAGTCCGAGTCGTCCTCGGAGGTGCTCGAACACCTGCTCACCGAGGACCTCGACGGCGTCCGCATCGTGGTGCAGGAGCACGGCGAGCCGCTGCCCGGCGTCACCGAGACCTTGCGGATGGCCGGTGCGCGGGTGGTCGAGGTCCCGGTCTACCGGTGGTTGCCGCCGGTGGATCCCGGGCCGTTGCACCGGCTGGTCGAACAGATCGCCACCCGTCAGCTCGACGCGGTGACCTTCACCAGCGCCCCGGCCGCGGCGAGCCTGCTGGCGACCGCGTCCCGGCTGGGCCTGTACGACGAGGTCGTCACCGCGCTGCGCGACGACGTCTTGGTCGCCAGCGTCGGCCCGATCACCGCCGGGGCGTTGGAGTCCGCGGGCATCGAGTCGGTGGTGCCGGAGCGCTCCCGGCTGGGGGCGCTGGCGCGCGAGGTCGTGGCCGCGCTGCCTCGTCGCAGCCCCCGGCTGCCGGTGGCCGGGCACTGGTTACAGATCCGCGGCCACGCCGTGGTGGTCGACGACGACCTGCGGACGCTGCCGCCGGCCCCGATGGCGATCCTGCGCGCACTGGCCGCCCGTCCCGGCGTCGTGCTGCCGCGCACCGTGCTGCGCACGGCCCTGCCCGGCGGTGAGGACGCCGACGATCACGCCGTCGAGGTGGCGATCGCCCGGCTCCGCCAGGCGCTCGGCGAGGCGCGGCTGCTGCAGACCGTGGTCAAGCGCGGCTACCGCCTGGCCTACGAACCGGAGCGCCGGGTGACGGCCGGAAGCCACGACGGCACCCACGAAGCCTGACCCCGGCAAGCCATCGGTCAGTGCCGCCGTTCGGTCAGTGCCGCCGTTCGGTCAGTGCCGCTGTTCGGTCAGTGCCGCGCGTGCATCCCGGTGTCCCGGCGGGTCCACCAGACGGCCGCCACGACCAGCAGGATCGCGACGGCCACCGCCGCGGCGATCAGGGCCCAGTTGGTGCCCGAGCCGGCCGGCCCCCCTGCGTCGCCGGCCGGCTGTGGTGCCGGCGCGGCCGGGGCTCCGGCGACGGGCGTGACCGCGAGGTACGACGCCACCGAGCCCTGCTGGAACAGCAGCCGTCCCTTGCCGGCCGGCTGGGCGACGAAACCGCCCACCCGGTCGGACCGGTACGCCTCCAGGGTGTCCGGGTAGGCGGTGACGACGTACGGCGCAGCGTCGTACAGCATCCGCTGCAGCGTCGCCACGAGGGTCGCCCGGCGGCCGGGATCGGTCTCGGCGGACTGCTGGTCGAAGATCTCGTCGTACGTCGGGTCGCAGTAGAACGAGTCCGACAGGCCCGCCACGAGCGTGCCGTTGTCGTCGTGGGAGCGTTCGGCGCAGGTGAAGGCCGCCAGCTGTTCGGTCGGGTCGGGCCCGACGTCCCAGCCGTACTCCACGAGGTCGAACTTCCCCTCCGCCGTCGCCGTGGCCAGCTCGTCGGCCGGCATGGTGGTCACGTCCACACCGATGCCGACGGCGTCGAGCTGTGAGCGGACCAGGTCGGCGACCTGTTGCGAGTCGGGCGCTTCCTGGCGCGCGAACAGCCGCAGCGTCAGCCGGGTGCCGTCCGGGCCCGCACGCCGCCCGTCGCCGCCGAGTCGGTATCCGGCGGCGTCGAGGAGGGCCGCGGCGCCCGCGGTGTCAGCGGCCGGATTGGCGCTGGGCCCCGGATCCCAATGCCAGGTGGCGTACGCCGGCGGGATGACCGACGTGCCGGGAGCGCCACGGCCGCCCAGGACGGTCTGCACCAGCGCGGCTCGGTCGACCGCCTTGGAGACCGCCGCGCGTACCCGCTGGTCGCGCAGCGCGGGATTGCCGTCGCCGATCGGGGTGCCGTCGGTACGGGCGGCCCCGGTGTTGAGGGCGAGGTCGGTGAACCCGGTGCCGACCCCGGCGACGGCGGTGACCCCCGGCTTGCCGGCCAGCGAGGCCAGCAGCGCGGGCGTGAGGTCTTCCGCCACGTCGATCTCGCCGCGACCGAGGGCGTCGGCCACGGCGTCCGGCGACGGATAGGTCCGGAAGATCACCTCACTGAGGTGGGGCGCCGGAGCGGTCCACTGCGGGTTACGGGTCAGCCGTACCCATTCGCCCGGCCGGACCTCGGTCGCCAGGAACGGCCCGGACCCCACCACCGGGGAGCCGGCGGTCGGCAGGTTGGTGAAGTCGGCGAGCCGGTCGTCGCCGATCGGGTCCCAGACGTGGGCCGGCAGGATCGGGAACGTCAGGTGCTCCGGCACCCGGGTCGGCTGCTTGACGGTGATCACCAGCGTGCGGGCGTCGGGCGCGCTGACCGAGTCGATGTCCTGCACGTCCGCGCCGTACCGCTGCTGCTCCAGCTCGCCGGCGACGATGCGGTCGATGGTGGCCTTCGCGTCCGCAGCGGTGACCGTCGTCCCGTCACTCCACCGGGCCTCGCGCAGGGTGAACGTCCACTGCCGGCCGTCCAGCGACTGCGACCAGGACTGCGCCAGGCCCGGGCTGACGGCGAAGTCGTTGGCGGACAACGTGGTGAGGCGTTCGTAGCTGAGGCCGACGACCTCGTCGGCGAGGCTGGTGGCATCGGTGCTGAACGGGTTGAGCGTCGTCACGTCGTCGACGAGGCCGACGGTGAGGACGGCGGCCGGCGCGGCTGGAGTCGAACTTCCGGTGGCCGCGGCGGTCGGCGCGGTCGACGAAGCCGGGGCAGCCATGGCCACGCCGGCCGGAGCCGTCAGCAGCACCCCGGCCAAAAGCAGCGGGGCGGTTCGGGTTCGCAGCGTCATGCCGGACGGTTCTCCTTGCGCCAGACCAGTTTCAGTCCACTCCACGTGGCGTCGATGGCGCAGACCTTGACGTCGACCACGCCGAGCGGCAGCGCGACGTCGCGGATCACGTCCTCGGTGAGGTCGGTGGCCACGCCGCTGGCGCGTTTGGGCCAGGCGACCCACACCGCGCCGCTGGTCGTGATCCGCTTCACGTCCGCGGTGAGCCCGCGCACCAGGTCCGCCCGGGTGCGGCGGAAGGCGACCACGACGTCGTACGGCGACCGCCCGGCGCGGCGGTGGATCGTCACGGCGTCAGGCAGCGGAACGAGCAGGTCGGCGGCCAGCTGCGGGGGTGCCCCGTCGAGCAGCACCCGGCTGCCGGGACGGATCCCGAGCTTCGCCGGTAGCGGCGTACCGGAGTAGCCGGCCGACGATGTCACGGCGACGAGGCTATCCCGGCTTCTCGGCCTGCTCCGCCCGGCGGACCGCCAGGTCCGCGAGCGCCCCGGTCCGCGCCAGGCCGCCGGGGCGGGCCGGCGCACCGAGCGCGGCCGCCTGGGCCAACGCCCGGTCGAGCAGCCGGCCGGGAGCCAGGACCAGCGGGACGGCGGTCACCGTGGCCGCCCCCCGGCCGCGCAGGGCGGCGATGCCGTCGGCGACGGTCGGCCCGGCACCGGCGGCGAAGGCGACGGCCGTGGCCTGCTGCCGCCGCCGGCCCCAGGCGTCGACCAGGCCGGCCAGCTCGGTGCGGGCGGCGGCGTCCGAGGTCCCGGCCGCCACGGCGAGCAGCCCGTCGCCGTCCTGCCGCTCACCGGCCAGCTCGTCGAGCGCGGCGAGCACCGCTGGATCGGCGCCGAACGCAGCGGCCAACGCCACTGTCGCCCCGCCCGCCACCGCCGCGTCGACCGCGGCCGGTACGTCGACCAGGGCGTGGAACGCTTCGCTGAGCAGGGCGGGGACCACGACGACGGATCGGGTCGGCAGCGCGCCGATCGCGGTGGCCAGATCGGGCGGTTGGTGGTCGAGGTAGGCCACCGCGACGGCCCGGTCCGGCCGCCGGCCCGCCATACCCGCCGCCAGCCACTCGATCTCGCGGGCATGCCGCGGGTCCTCGCTGCCGTGGGCGAGCAGGACCCAGGCCGGTGGTTGCGGCCGCGGGCCGGGCGTAGCCGAACGGTCCGCGGCGTTCACCTCGGGCTGGGGGCGTCGGCGGCCACCGCCGGGTTGTGGCCGGCGGCCGGTGAGGGCGTGCCCAGGTCGCCCCACTGTGCTCGCAGCGCCACGACGTCGCCGACGACGACCACCGACGGGGAGCCCAGCCCGGCGTCGGCCGCCAGCGTCGCGATGTCGCCGAGCGTGCCCACCACCGTGCGCTGCTGCGGCGTCCAGCCGTGCGAGACCACGGCGGCCGGCGTCTGCGGCGGGCGTCCCTGGGCGAGCAGGCCGCGGGCGACCTCCGGCAGCCGGCGTACTCCCATGAGCAGCACCAGCGTCGTCTCGGCGGCCGCGGCGGTGACCTGCTCCAGCAACCCAGAGACGCCCTCGTGCGCGGAGGCGACGAGGAACGACGTGGTGATGCCGCGGTGCGTCACCGGGATACCGGCGGCGGCCGGGACGGCGACCGCGCTGGTCACGCCGGGGACGACCTCCACCGGCACGCCGGCCGCGGCGCACGCCCATGCCTCCTCGCCGCCGCGGCCCAGCACGAACGGATCGCCCCCCTTCAGCCGCACGACGAGGTCCCCGTCGCGCGCCCGCGCGACCAGCAGGGCGTTGATCTCCTGCTGGGGCATCGGATGGCGGTCGGGGGCCTTGCCGACGTCGACCACCTCGGCGCCGGCGGTGAGCAGCGCCGAAATGGCCTGCGGCGCGAGGCGGTCGGTAACCACGACGTCGGCGGCCGCGAGCAGCCGGCGAGCCCGCACCGTGAGCAGGTCCGGATCGCCGGGGCCGCCGCCGACCAGGTACACCCGACCCGTCCCGGGACGCCGGCGTACCCGGCGTACCGGCAGCTCACCGGCGTCGAGCTGGTGCTGTACGGCGTCGCGAAGCGCACGGGCTCGACCGGGATCACGGCCACCGCCGACCGCGACGAGGACACCGCCCTCGCCGTACGCCACCGCCGGCACCCACGCCGCGGAACGACCCGCGTCGCCGGCGTCGACCGCCCAGACGCCGGCCGTCTCGGCGTCGGCCAGCACAGCCGCGTCGACCTGCGGATCTCCGGTCGCGGTCTGCACCAGCCAGGCGCCGGCCAGGTCGTCGGGTCGGTACCGCCGCCGCTGCCAGCCGACGTCGCCGGTCGTGACGAGGTCGAGCAGCGCCTCGCAGCCGGCCGGGGCGACCACCTCGACCCGGGCACCGGCCCGGGCCAGCGAGCCGGCGCGCCGCGCGGCGACCGGACCGCCACCCACCACGAGCACCCGGCGGCCGCGCAGGTTCAGCAGGATCGGGTACGCCGGCGGCCCGTGCGACGTGCTCACGCGCGCCACCTTCGCACGCCGGACCTCACACGTGCAGGCCGCACTCCACCTTGCCCTTGCCGGCCCACCGGCCCGCCCGTGGATCTTCACCGGGGGCCACCGCCCGGGTGCAGGGCGCGCAGCCGATCGAGGCATAGCCGAGCTCGCGCAACGGGTTGAGCAGCACCCCGTTGGCCTCGGCGTAGGCGTCGACGTCCTGCTGCGTCCAACCGGCCAGGGGATTGACCTTGATCATGCCCCGCTTGGCATCCCAGCTGATGACGTCGATGTCCGCCCGGGTCGGTGCGTCCTCTCGGCGCATCCCGGTCACCCAGCCGTCGTAGGGCGCCAGCGCCCGCTCCAGCGGCTCGACCTTGCGCAGGGCGCAGCACAGGTCGGGATTGCGCGCCCACAGGTCCTTGCCGTGCTCGGCGTCCTGCTCGGCCACCGTGCGCAGCGGGCTGATCGTGAGCAGGTTCAGCGGCCGGGTCGCCGCGTAGGCATCGCGGGTGCCGAGCGTCTCGGCGAAGTGATAGCCGGTGTCCAGGAACACGACGTCCACCCCGGGCACCGCCTCGCTGGCCAGGTGCACCAGGACCTCGTCGCCCATGCTGGAGGCGACCACGAGGCGCTCGCCCAACACCCGGCGGGCCCACTGCAGCGCGGCGGTGGCCACGACGACCGGGTCGTCGCCGTTCTCCAGCGCCGTGGCGCGTACGGCCCGGGATCCGGTCTCGGCCAGGCCCCGCAACAGGTCGGTGGGCAACGTCGACGGGTGGTCGACGTTCAGCCGCTCGATGGTCACGGGTTCGGCGAGCGCGGTCACGACAGCACCTCCGGGGTAGTAGCGGTGGTGGCGCGGGCCACCAGGCCGAGGAATCGGACGCCGAACGCGCGGGCGCACGAGCGGCACTCCCAGGTGCCGTGCTCGTCGCCGTGCGGCCGCAGGTCGTCGTCGCCGCAATAGGGGCAGTGGTAGGGAACCGTGCGCTCGTCACCTCTGCTCACCGCAGGTCTCCTTCGTCGGCCCGCGTCGTCCAGTGCGCGAACGACTCGCCGTCCTCGCGCTGGTCGTCGTAGCGGCGCACCAGTCGTTCGACGTACTCCGGCAGCGCCGCCGCGGTCACCTTCAGGCCGCGCAGCGACTTGCCGAAGCCGGCCTCCATGCCGAGCGCGCCGCCGAGGTGGACCTGGAAGCCCTCGACCTGCTCGCCGGAGTCGTCGGTGACCAGCGAACCCTTCAGGCCGATGTCGGCGACCTGAAACCGGGCGCAGGAGTTCGGGCAGCCGTTGACGTGGATCGCCAGCGGCTGGTCGAACGCCGGCAGTCGTTCCTCCAGTTCGGCGACCAGCGTCGCCGCCCGGCCCTTGGTCTCGACGATGGCGAGCTTGCAGTACTCGATGCCGGTGCAGGCCATCGTCGAGCGGCGGAACCGGCTGGGCCGCACCTGCAGGCCGAGCGTCTCCAGCGCGGTGACCAGGCTCTCCACCCGGTCGCCGGCCACGTCGAGCAGCACGAGCTTCTGCTGCGCGGTCAGCCGCAACCGGGAACCGGCGTACTCGTCGGCCAGGTCGGCGAGCTTCTCCAACAACGTGCCCGACACGCGCCCGACCATCGGCGCGGCGCCGATGTAGTAGCGCCCGTCCCGCTGCTCGTGGACCCCGACGTGGTCGCGTTCGCCTAGCGGCGGGGGCACCGGGGCCGGCCCGTCGAGCAGCGGCCGCCGCAGGTACTCGTCCTGCAGCACCTGCCGGAATCGCTCGGCGCCCCAGTCGGCGACGAGGAACTTCAGCCGGGCCCGGGTCCGCAGCCGGCGGTAGCCGTAGTCGCGGAAGAGCCGGACGACGGCGACCCAGACCTCGGGAACCTCGGCCAGCGGGACCCAGGCTCCCAGCCGTACGGCGAGCTTCGGGTTGGTCGACAGCCCGCCACCGACCCACAGGTCGAAGCCGGGCCCGTGCTCGGGATGGACCACCCCGACGAAGGAGATGTCGTTGATCTCGGGGGCGGCATCCCACTGCGGCGAGCCGGACACCGTGGTCTTGAACTTCCGCGGCAGGTTCGACAGCTCCGGATCGCCGATGTACCGGCGGGTGATCTCCTCGATCGCCGGCGTCCCGTCGATGATCTCGTCCGCCGCGACACCGGCCACCGGGGAGCCGAGCACGACGCGGGGGGTGTCGCCGCAGGCTTCGGCGGTGGTGAGGCCGACCGCCTCCAGCCGTCGCCACACCTCCGGGACGTCCTCGATGCGGATCCAGTGCAGCTGGATGTTCTGCCGGTCGGTGATGTCGGCGGTGTCGCGGGCGAACGTCGTCGACACGTCGGCGATGGCCCGCAGCTGGGCGCTGCTGAGCACCCCGCCGTCGGTGCGGATCCGCAGCATGAAGAACTCGTCGTCGAGTTCCTCGGGCTCGAGGATCGCCGTCTTGCCACCGGCGATGCCGGGACGGCGCTGCGTGTACAGCCCCCACCAGCGCATCCGGCCCCGCAGATCGGACGGGTCGATCGAACTGAAACCGGTGTACGCGTAGCGGTTCTCGATCCGGTCGCGGACGTTCAGCCCGTTGTCGTCCTTCTTGAACCGCTCGTTGGCATTGAGCGGCTCGGTGTATCCCAGGGCCCACTGGCCTTCGCCACGGGGGCGGCCCGGACGGGCCGCGCCACGGCGAGCGGGGGCAGCGGCGGGGGCTGGGGGAGCGGTCGTGCTGTCGGGCGCCACGGGAGCGCTACTCCTCGACGATCAGGGACGCACGACGTCAGGCTCCGGCGCGGGCGGGACGTGAGGCGTCACCGTCGGCGGCAGACCACGCAGCGGCGTCCGGGGACGGACGGGGCGGTCAGGAAAGCCGACAGGCACTGCTCGCCGTCCGGCCGAAGTCCACGTGGCGGCGCGCCACGAGTACGAGGCCGGAGGACGACATGCAGGCAGGGTGCCTCGGATCGACGCCGGTGTCCAACGCATCCCACGATGTGAGACCAGCCGAGGGTCCGCTCCATTCAACACAAAAACTGGCAGGAATGCAAGAACCTCGGCCGATCTGACGCATGCGGTACGGCGACTACGCCTCCAGCGGCAGGCCGCGGGCCCGCCACTGCGCGGTCCCACCCGCCACGTTCGTCGCGCGGACGCCCCGTTGCACGAGGTACGCCGCGGCCTGCCAGGACCGCCCGCCGACCTCGCACACGACGTAGACGTCGCTGTCGGTCGGGATCTCCGCGAGCCGGGCCGGCACGGTGTGCAGCGGCATCAGCACCGCGCCGGGGACCCGGCCGGTCGCGAACTCGGCCGGCTCACGAACGTCGATGACGTGGGCCGAGCCGGCTGCCAGCGCCTGGGCGAGGTCGTCCACACCGACCTCGGGTACGTCGATCGGTGCACTCACGAAGCAGCCTCCTGGGCGGTACGGCGTAACGCCGGGGCCGTCCGGCGCGTGGCCAGTCTGCCCGTCAGGCGACCATGGCCTCCAATTCCCGGCCGCGGGTCTCGGTGACCTTGGCGCGGACGAACAACAGCGACGCGATAGCGAACACGGTGAAGATGCCGTATGCCACGGCCAGGCTGTAGCCGGCCAGCGGCGGGAACGTCACCGAGACGATGAAGTTGGCCAGCCACTGCGCTGCCGCGGCGATGGCCAGGGCGAGCGCGCGGATGCGGTTGGGGAACATCTCGCCGAGCAGGACCCAGACGACCGGGCCCCACGACATACCGAAGAACACGACGTACAGGTTGAACGCGACGACCGCGAGGCCGGACGTCGCGCCGGACAGGACCGGGTCGCCGCCGGACTGCGGCGCGGTGCCGAACACCACGGTGAGGACGGCCAGAGTCACGATCATCCCGGACGAGCCGATCAGCAGCAGCGGCCGGCGCCCGATGCGGTCGATGAGAGCGATCGCGACGAACGTCGTGACGACGTTGGTGGTGTTGGTGATCAGCGACGTGAGGAAGGCGTCGTTCTCGGAAAAGCCGACCGATTCCCAGATCAGGTTCGAGTAGTAGAAGACCGCGTTGATCCCGACGAACTGCTGGAAGGCACTGAGCAGGATCCCGATCCACACGATGGGCAGCAGGCCGAAGCGATTCCCGCGCAGGTCGGCGAACCGTGCTTTCGGCTCGCCTGCCAGCGTGGTCTCGATCTCGTGCAGCTTGTCGGTGACGTCGTCGGTGAAGACCGAGGCCAGCACGACCTCGGCTTCGGCCTCTCGTCCGGCGGCGACCAGGTAGCGAGGCGATTCCGGGATCGTCACCGACAGCAGGCCGTACAGCAGCGCCGGCGCCAGCATGATCAGGAACATCCAGCGCCAGGCCGGGATGCCCAGCAGCCAGTCGTTGGTGGCACTGCCGCCGGCCCACCGCAGGATCAGGTAGTTGGTGATGCCGGTGGCGAAGATCCCCAGCACGATCGCGAGCTGTTGCAGCGACCCGAGCCGGCCGCGCAGCGTTGCCGGGGCGATCTCGGCGATGTACATCGGTGCGACGACGCTCGCCACACCGATGCCGGCCCCGCCGATGACCCGCCACAGCATGAGGTCCCAGACGCTGAAGCAGAAGGCCGTCCCGATCGCGCTCACCGTGAACAATGCCGCGGCGACCAGCATCACGCGGCGGCGGCCGAACCGGTCGGCGAGGCGGCCGGAGAACCACGCGCCGATCGCCGAGCCGATCAGGGCGATGGCGACCGCGAAGGCCAGCAGTCCGTCGCTGATCCCGAACGTGGACTGGATCGCGGAGTTCGCGCCGTTGATCACGGCGGAGTCGAAGCCGAACAGGAAGCCGCCCAGGGCAGCGACGGTGGCCAGTCGGATCACCCGGGCGGTCCGGTAATGCTCGGGCTCGGCGCCGCGGCCGGTGGCTGGACTGGTCACGGGGGCCTCCCTGGCCGGGCTCCGTCATCCGAAGCCGACGCCGCGAAATCTAGTCCGGCAATCGATCACCGGCCACCGGACAGTGCGGCGAGTCGGAACGAATCGAGCCGGCCGGTCGTCTCAGCCCGCGGTATTCGCCCGTTCGGTCCTCGTTCACGCGCGCGCCCTCCGGAGGGCTCCGATCCGACGCGCGCGGGACGCAGGCCGCCGGTACGGTGCGGACGGCGTCGCCGGCAGGGGGAACTGCCGGGCATGGTCGGGAGGATCGTTGGACCGCACGGGTCGGTACGGATGGGCCGGGCACGCCCGCAGCGACAGCACGATCGACCCCGGCACGATCGGTCCCGACACGGCCAGTCCCGGCACGATGGGCACGAGCTACCCCGGCGCGATCGGCGGATCCGGACCACGCCTGTCCCGGCCGGCGGGGGTGCGGTGGCGCAGCGCCGTCGCGGGCGCCGGCGGCCTGGCCGCCGTGGCGGCGCTGCTGACGGCCGCTCCGGCGTACGCCGGTGTCCCGGCCGCCGGCGTCGCAGCGGCAGCCCCTGCCGCGGCCGGGCTTGTCTCGGCCGGCGTCATCCGATCGACGGCGGCCCCGGCGCTGGCAGCCACCGCCTCGACGACGGCCCCGGTCACCGCCGTACCGACCGCGCCGGTCTCGCCGGCGGGACGCAAGGTGGTCAAGGCGGTCGCCGTGGTCACCCCGGGCGCCGGCAGTGTCGTGGGAGTCGGGCAGCTCATCACGGTCAAGTTCTCCCGGCCGGTCCGGGACAAGCGGGCCGTGGAAGCCGCGCTGAGTATCAGCAGCACGCAGCCGCTGCCGCCGGGCTCCTGGGCGTGGTTGGCCCCGGACCGGGTGGTGTACCGGCCGTCCACCTGGTGGCCGGGGCACGCTCAGCTCACCGTCAGCCTGCGGTTGTCCGGTGTGGTGCTGGGCACCGTCGGTCGCGGAGCGCGCGCCAAGGACGTCATGGTGGTGAACCGGCCGGACCGTGACGTGACCTTCCAGACGGGCCGCTCGCTGGTGGCCACGATCCAGAACAAGACGCACCGCATGAAGGTCGTCGTCGACGGCCGGCTGGTGCGTACCGTCGGTGTCTCGCTGGGCAAGTCCGGCTTCCTCACCCGCTCGGGCATCAAGATCCTGTCGGGCGAGAAGTACGTCGTGAAGCGCATGCGCAACACCGAACTGGACTACGACGTCCAGGCGCCCTGGTCGGTGCGGCTGACGCCCTCCGGGGAGTACATCCACGGTGCGCCCTGGGCCACCGGGCGGATCGGCCGGTACAACGGGTCGCACGGCTGCACCAACCTGCGCGTGACCGACGCGAAGTGGTTCTACGACATCGTGCTTCCCGGCGACGTCGTGGTCACCGTCGGCACCGGCCGCCGGATGGAACCGACGAACGGTCCAGGGGCGCCATGGAACATCCCGTGGCGGGTCTGGCTGCAGAAGTCCGCATTGTCGTAGCAGTCCGCACTGTCGTAGCGGCCTCTCGCGCCGCGCGGCTCGCCGTCGGCGTCGGCGCGCGCCTGACCGGTTCCGTCGGAGGTCGCAGCTAGCGTCCCTGCCGTGCGCCTGCTCCACACCTCCGACTGGCATCTGGGCCGGTCGTTGCATCGTGAGTCGCTGCTGGACGCGCAGGCGGCGTGGGCCGACTGGCTCGTCGAGGTGGCCATCGCGGAGGGCGTCGATGCCGTGCTGGTGGCCGGCGACATCTTCGACCGGGCGATTCCACCGGTCGACGCGGTCCGGCTCGCCGACGACCTGCTGGCTCGGCTGGCCGACCGCCGGATCCCGGTCGTGCTGATCCCGGGCAACCACGACTCGGCCACCCGGCTCGGTTTCGGGGGACGGGTCGCGGCGGCGGGCGGCGTCCACCTGCGGACGACGGTGGCCGGCCTGGCGACTCCGGTGACCGTCACCGATGCCGGCGGCGGGCGGGCGGTGGTGTACGGCGTGCCCTATCTCGACCCGGACGCGACGCGGCTGTCGCTGGGCTGCGAACGCTCGCACGCCGCCGTGCTCGGCGTTGCGCTGGACCGCGTCCGGGCCGACCGCCGGACCCGTGACGCCGAGCATGCCGTGGTGCTGGCGCACGGGATCGTCGTACCGCCGCTGCAACGGACTGCGGAGCAAGGGATCCCGGGCGACGAGGTCCCGGGTCCGCCCGAGTCGGACGCGGTGGGACGAAGCGATTCCGAACGCGACATCCGGGTGGGCGGCCTCGACGCGGTGGAGACGACGACCTTCGCGGGCCTGGACTACGCCGCTCTCGGGCATCTGCACGGCCGCCGGCAGGTCACCCCTAGCGTCGGCTACTCCGGTTCGCCGCTGGCCTTCTCGTTCTCCGAGCGCAACCAGGTGAAGTCGGTCACCCTGCTGGAGCTGGGACCCGCCGGGGTGCGGACCGAGGTCCTCCCGACTCCCGTGCCGCGTCGGCTGGCCCGCATCAGCGGCGACCTGGAATCCCTGCTCACCGACGCGGCACTGGCCGAGGTCGAGGATGCCTGGCTGCAGGTCGTCCTCACCGACCGCCGCCGGCCGGATGCGCCGCTGCCCCGACTGCGGGCCCGGTTTCCGCACACGTTGGTCGTCGAGTTCGCCCCCGCCGGGCCCGCCGAGCGTGGACCGGGTCCGGTCGTGGTTCCCCGGGCGGATCCGGTGGAGGTGGCCCGCAGCTTCGTGGACCACGTGACCGGCGGCCCGGCCACCGAGGACGAGGTCGGTGTGCTGCGCGCGGCCCACGAGGCGGCCCTTGCCGTCGAGCGGAGTGCCTGATGCGCCTGCACCGGCTGACGATCGCCGCGATGGGGCCCTTCGCCGACGAGCAGGTCGTCGACTTCGACGCGCTCGCGGCCTCGGGGCTCTTCCTCCTGGAGGGACCGACCGGAGCCGGGAAGTCCACCGTGCTGGACGCCATCACCTTCGCGCTGTACGGCGGATTGGCCGGGACGGAGTCGTCCGCCAGCAGGTTGCAGAGCCACTTCGCCGCGCCGGGGACCGCCCCCTTCGTCGAGCTCGACTTCTCGGTGGACGGCGTCCGGCATCGGGTACGGCGGACGCCGGCGCACGTGCGGCCCAAGCGACGCGCCGGGAGTGGGCCGCAGACCACCCGCGACCCGGGGGGTGTCGTACTCACGAGGCTCGACGACGCGCCCGGCAGACCCGCCGGGCCGGTCTCCACCCGGGTCCGGGAGGCCGACCAGGAGATCGGTGACCTCGTCCGGCTCACGCGCGACCAGTTCACGCAGGTCGTGGCCCTGCCGCAGGGCGAGTTCGCGCGGTTCCTGCGAGCCGACGCCGAGCAGCGCCGCTCGGTCCTGCAGCAGATCTTCGCCACTGAGCACTACGAGTCGATGCAGCGCGTCCTGGTCGAGGGTCGTCGGGAGGCCAGCGGGGCGCGCCAGGCCGCGCTGGACGCGGTCCGCGCCGCGTCCAGCGCCGCCGCCGAAGCCGCTGGCCTCAGCGCGGCCGAGCGGGAGGACCTGGTCGCGCTCGCCGGCGCGGGGGGCGTGGACGAGTCGGGCGCAGATCCCGCCGGGTCGCAGCTTCGGACGGCGCTGCTCGCCCAAGCCCACCAGCTGACGACCCGGCATACCCAGTTGCGCAACGCCAAGATCGCCGCCGAGACGGAGCGCGCGCAAGCCGAGCAGGTGCTTGCCGTGGCTCAGGCCGCCGAGGAGCGGCGGCTGCGCCGCGCGGAGCTGGTCGCCCGCCGCGCCGAGCTCGCTGCCCAGGCCGATCGCCACGAGGCACGCGTGGCCGAACTCGCCGCCGCACGCGCGGTGGCGCCGGTCGCGGCGCTGCTGCCGGGCTGGCAGCGGGCCGAGCGTGAGCTGGCGGCTGCGGAGGCCGAGGTGTCTCGCCGTCGCGCCGACTTGCCGCCGGAGCTGCGTGGCGAGCAGCCGGCCGGATTGCGCACTGCCGCACGCCGGCTGCGGGATCGTGCCGCCGCTGCCGCAGCCCTCGAGCTGGTCGAAGACGAGCTGGCAGTTCGTACCGCGGAGCACGAGGGTGCCGCCGCCACGATCGGCGACCTGCGGGACGCCGAACAGCGGGTCCGGGTGCGACTGGACGAGCTGCCGGCGCTGCGTCGGGCGCGGACCGCTGCCCGCGAGGCGGCCGTCGTCGCTACGGAGTCCCTCGAAGCGCTCAGTGCGACCGCCGTCGCGGCGCAGGCGCGCTGGGAGGCTGCCGCCGAGCTGGCGGACGCCGTCGCTGAGGCCGCGGCGGCCGTCGTGGCGGAGGCAGCGGCGGTGGATCAGGCGCAGCAGGCGGTCGACCGACACCAGGCGTTGGTCCAGCGGCGGATCGACGGGATGGCCTCCGAACTCGCCGCGCAGCTGCGGCCCGGGCAGCCGTGCCCGGTGTGCGGCGCCGCGGAGCACCCGGCGCCGGCGGACGATCCCCGCGACGAGGCAGGCGTCGGTGCGGACGACGTCGAGGCGGCGGCGGCCGACCGCGCGATACGGGAGCGCGATCGCGCGGTGTACGCCGGGCGACGGGCCGCTGCCGATGCGCGCGTCGAGTCCGTGGCCTCTCGTACCGGCGGGCTGACCGAGGCCGTTGCCCGTGCCCAGTACGACGAGGCCGCAGCGGTGCTGGCCGAGACGCGACAGCTCGCCGGCGGGCTCGCGGCCGCCGATCTCGCGCTGCAAGAAGTCGAGCAGGAAGCGGAGCGGCTGCGAGGCGCGCTGGCCGCAGCCGAAGCGACCCGGCGGGAAGCCGAGCTCGCTCACCGCGCCGCCGACCGGGCGCTCAGCAGCGCCAGGCAGGAGCTTGCGACGGCCCGGGGGCAACAGCCGAGTGTGCGCGCTGCCCGCGCAGAGTGGATAGCTACCGCCGACGCCGTCGATGCCGCGCTCGCGGCGATCGACCGGCTCGCGGCCGCTGGGGACACGGCGACCGCGGCTGCCGCCTCGGTGGCGGCCGAGGCGGCAGCGATCGGCCAGGACCCGGCTGGACTGGCGCAGCTCGCCCGGAACCCCACCCAGCTCGCCGAGCTCGAGGGGGCGGTGGCCGATCACCTCGTCGCCGTGGCGGCAGTGGCGGCGGCGCTGGCGACCCTGGAGGGCACCGCCCCTCCCGACGACGACGTCGAGGTCGATCTGGTCGAGCTCGAGGCGCGCGCGTGGGAGGCGTCCCGGGCGGCCACGGAGCTCGCGGAGCGGGCCGGGGCCGCAGCGACGGCGCTGCGACGGTTCGAGCAGCGGCGGGCCGAGGCCGAAGCCGCGGTCGCCGAGCTCGACCGGGTGATCGCAGCGACCCGTGCCCCGTTACGGGTGGCCGACCTGGCGGCCGGCAACGGGGCCAACCTGCGGCGGATCACGCTGGCCGCGTTCGTGCTGCGCAGCCGCTTCCTGTCCGTGGTCGCCGCGGCCTCCAGCCGGCTCGAGCGGATGTCCGGCGGCCGGTATTCGTTCGTGTACGCCGAGGAAGCCGCGCACGGACGCCAGCACGCCGGGCTCGGGCTCGCCGTCGTCGACCAGCTCACCGGGCAGCAGCGCGACACCCGATCGTTGTCCGGCGGCGAGACGTTCTACGCCTCGCTGAGTCTCGCCCTGGGACTCGCGGACGTAGTGAGCGCGGAGGCCGGTGGCGCCGAACTGGAGACGCTGTTCATCGACGAGGGATTCGGCAGTCTGGACCCGCAGACCCTCGATCACGTCCTCGACGTCATTGACGAGCTGCGGGAGGGCGGCCGAGCGGTAGGCATCGTGTCGCACGTCGCCGAACTGAAGGATCGCATCCCCGATCGGCTGGAAGTACGCCGTGACGCCAGGGGGGCGTCCTGGTTGCGAGTCGTCGCCTGAGGCGCGGTGAAACGGGACGCAACCGCCGTGATTCAACCTGGCTTGACTGAACCGGCCTGAAACTCAGCGGGGCAGCGCCGGCCGGCCGTCCGGCCCGATGGGCCAGGCCGGGTTCACGGCGATCTCCCACAGGTGGCCGTCGGGGTCGGTCAGGTAGCCGACGTAGCCGCCCCAGTCGGTGGGTTCGGCTGGCCGGACCAGTACCGCTCCGGCCGCCACCGCGGCGGCGACTGCTTCGTCGGCTTCTTCCCGGTCGCGGCAGTTCACCGCCAGGCTCACGTCCCGGAAGCCGTTGCCCGGCAAGGTCTGCCGGGCGTCAGCCGCCAGGTCCTCGCGCCGCCATACCGCCAGGAAACCGCCGTCGGTGCCGAAGAAGCTCACCTCGCCGGGTACGGATGCCGGCGACAGCGGCCAGCCCCACGCCTGGTAGAACGCGGTGGACCGCTCGACGTCGGCGACGCCGAGCGTGATCAGTGAGACGCGTGGCGGCACCGGCACGGCCCCAGTATGCGCATGGCCGCGACGCGTTGTTCGTCGAAAGGTCCGGTCGGGCCGGGACGGGCGGAGCCGAGTACGCTTCGGGCGGTCCGAAGCCGATCCAGGTAGGGGAGACGCAAGACGACGTGACGTCGACGCGTGCTCAGGTGCGGTCCCCATCGCCGTGGGAGCCGCTGCGGTCGTCTCGCCTCTATCGCGCGATGTGGACCGCCCAAGCGGTGTCCATCATCGGTACCTGGATGCAGCTGGTGGGCGCGCAGTGGTACATCGTCGAACGTTCACCTGACCTTGCCGCGTTCGTCCAGACGGCCATGGCAGTTCCGATGGTCGCGCTCGCCCTGCCGGCCGGCGCGCTGGCCGACATCGTCGATCGGCGCCGGCTGTTGCTTCTCGCACAGTCGTTCCAGGTCGTCGTCGCTCTGGCCATGGCCGTGCTGGCGGCCACCGAGCTGCTCACCCCGGCGTTCCTGCTGGCGCTGACGGCGTTGCTGGCGGTCGGCACAGCGGCGAATGCGCCTGCCTGGCAAGCGGTCTCGGCGGAGTCCGTCCCGCGGGAGCAGTTGTCCGGTGCGGCGACGTTGAATGCCCTGTCGGTCAACGTCGGGCGCGCCGTCGGACCGGCGATCGGTGGTCTCGTCGTCGCGCTGGTCGGTCCGGCCGGGGTGTTCTTCCTCAACGCCGCGTCGTTCTCGGTCGCGATCTTCGTGGCCGCGCGGTGGCGGGGCCAACCGGTGTCCGACCGTGATCGCGAGCGCCTGCTGGAGGCATTGCGGGCCGGCGGACGGTACATCCGCTTCTCCCGGGTGTCCCGGCGGGTCATGGGCTGGATCTTCGTCTTCACGTTCCTGAGCACCGGCATGTGGGCGCTGCTCCCGTTGGTCGCCAACCAGCGGTTCGGTTTGGGCTCCGGCGGTTACGGCGCGCTGCTGGGCGCCGTCGGCGTCGGCGCCGTCATCGGCGCGATGCTGCTGCCACGGCTCCGGCAGTCGGTGAACCAGAACCGACTGGTGTCGGTGTCCTTCCTGATCGAGGGTGTCTGCCTCGTCGCGATGGCGCTGATCGGTCCGGTCTGGCTGGCCGGCTGCGTGCTGGTCCCGGCCGGCGCGGCCTTCATCGTCGTAATCTCGTCGTGTACGGCGGTCCTGCAGTTGTCGCTGCCGGGGTGGGTCCGCGCCCGCGGCCTGGCGCTACTGCTGACGGTCAACCAGGCCGCGACGGCGCTGGGGGCCGCGGTGTTCGGCCTGCTCGGCGGCGCCTTGGAGGCCGGTATCGCCATCGCGGTGGCCGGGGCGGCGCTGTGTGTCGCGGCACCCGGGCTGCGCTGGCTGCCGATGCCGGATATCTCCCGGATCGACCAGGTGGTCTCCCAGCACTGGGCCGAACCGGCGCTGGTGGTCGAGCCCAGCCCCCGTGACGGTCCGGTGACGGTGACCACGCGTTACCGGGTCCCGGCGGCGTACCAGGGCGCCTTCATCGAGGCGATGGTCCTGCAGGGCCGCTCCCGGCGGCGCACCGGAGCGCTGTCGCACAGCCTGGTGCAGGACGGTGCCGATCCTGAGTTGTTCCTCGAGATCTACCTCGTGGCGACGTGGGCCGAGCACATGCGCCAACACGACGAGCGGATGACGGGCACCGACCGGCAGATCGAAGCGGCCGCACGGGCGTACGTCGTCGGTGAGGTGGTCACCCACCACTGGTTCCCGCCGCATGCCCCCGACGTGGACGAGGACTGAGCGACCGAGGTCCGAGGGCTGAGGTCCGATCACGGCGCAGGGCGACGGTCCGGGCCGCTGGCAGCAGTCTCAGCACGCCGTCGCGATCGCCACCGCGGCGCCGAGTCCGTCGGCGGTCACCGAACGGACGCCGAAGCCGTGCCCCTCCAGGGCCGCCGCAGCCGCCGGCAGTTGCGGCGCACTGGTTTCGACCAGCAGCTGGCCACCCGGCCGCAGCCACCCGGGCGCGGTTGCCGCCAACCGCCTGATCACGGTCAGGCCGTCGGGGCCACCGTCCAGCGCGACCTGCGGCTCGTGGTCGCGGGCTTCGGCCGGCAGGGTGCGCAGCGCCGCGGTCGGGACGTACGGCGGGCTGGCCACGGCGAGGTCGATGCCGCCCTGTAGTCGTGGCGGCAGCGCACCGAAGAGATCTCCCTCGCTGACCGTCGCCGTCGGCAGGTTGCGCCGAGCCGTCTGGACCGCCGTGGGATCGATATCGATGGCGTACAGCGTGATCCGGGGTTCGCGCCGCAGCAGGGCGGCACCGATGATGCCGCTGCCGCAACACAGGTCGACCACGATGCCGCCGGCGACCACGAGGTGCGCGGCCTGGTCGATCAGCAGTTCGGTGCGACGACGCGGGACGAAGACGCCGGGGTCCACGCCGACGCGTACCCCGGCCACTTCGGCCCACCCGACGACCTGTTCCAGTGGTTCGCCCGCGCAACGACGCGCCAGCAGCGATGCCAGGTCGCCCGCACCCTCGTCGGTGGCGGTCAGCAGCACGCTGGCCTCGGCCTCGGCGAAGACGCATCCGGCAGCCCGCAACTGCCTGGCCACATCCCGGTGTTCCACTGTCGCAGTGTGCCGGTGTCGCAGTGTGCCGGCCCGCCCGGTGGCGCTGCCCGGCAGACCAGAGCACGCGGCGGTGTCGGCCGGCCGGTGGCTCGCTCGGACTGCGTAGGGCTGACTGTGTAAGGCGGATTGACGACTGTGGACTATCGTGCTGCGGAGTCGGCGGGGAAGGACCGGGACGTGGTCGTTAGCGGTGAGGACCTCGAACGTTCACGGCTGCGTCTGCTGCTGTTCCTGGGCGGCTTGGCGCTGGGACCGCTGACCTTCGCGACCCTCACCACGTCGGTGATCCCGTTGGTCGGTGAACTCAGCGGCCACTACGGGGTGTCCCAGGCGACGGCAAGCCTCATCGTCATCGTCGCGCTCATCGCCGGGGCGGTCGCGACTCCCTTGCTCGGCCGGCTGGCGGATCTGCACGGCAAACGGCGCATGTTGTTGGTGACCCTGTCACTGCTGCTGGCCGGGTGTGCGCTGGCCGCGGTCACGGACAGTTTCGGGTTGTTGCTCGTCGCTCGGGTCTTGCAGGGCACCGGATGTGCGGCGATTCCCTTGGGCTACGCGGTGATCGCCGACACCGTGCCGGCGTCGCGCCGCAACTTCTCGCTGGGACTGCTCAGCGCCACCTCGACTGCCGGTGGTGGTCTCGGTTTCGTGTTCGGGGGTTCGATGGTCGCCTGGACCGGAA
Organism: Actinomycetota bacterium; assembly: GCA_004297305.1. Classification (NCBI taxonomy): domain Bacteria; kingdom Bacillati; phylum Actinomycetota; species Actinomycetota bacterium. Next base: position 182,612 of record SCTR01000005.1, on the reverse strand, counting down.
GCGTCCAGTCGATGTTCGCCGTCCTGGCGCTGGTGGCCGCCGCTGCGCTGGTGGCGACGGCCAGGTTGGTCGCGCCCAGCAAGATCAGGGCGTCCGGCCGGATGGACCTGGTCGGTGCGACGTTGCTGGCGGTCGGGCTCACCGGCTGCCTGGTCGCGCTGTCCGAAGGCGGTGCCTGGGGCTGGAATGCGCCGGCCACCATGCTGTTCGCGTCGGTCGGCATCGTGGGTATCGCGGCGTGGACGGTGCACGGTCGGCGCGCCCGGGATCCGTTGGTGGACACCCGGATGTTCTTCAGTCGCCGCATGGTCGTCGGCAGCGTGTCCATGCTCGCGCTTGGCAGCGGTGCGTACACGCTCATGCTCTGCGTCGTCGTCATCGCTCAAGCCGACCCGGCCGTCGCCGGTTACGGTCTCGGCCTCGGCTCGATCGCCGCGCCGGCGCTGCTCATTCCGTCGTGCGTCGCCCAGGTGGCGATGGCGATGTCGCTCTCGCCGGTCGCGCGGCGGCTGGGGCTTCGCGGTGCGCTGGTGCTCGGCGCCGTGATCACGGCCGCGGGATTGCTGGCAGTCGCCAGCCTGCACAACTCGATCGCGGTGCTCGTCGTCTTGACGGTCGTGTGTTCGATCGGATTCGGCTTGCTGGCGTCGGCATCACCGGCGTACGTCGTCAGCATGGTCGGGCAGACCGAACGTGGTGTGGCGGCCGGCATGAACTTCATCTGCCGCACCGCGGGACAGGCCCTGGGCACCGCCACCGTCGCCGCTGCGGTGACCGTCGCGACACCACTGGGTTCGGCGGTACCGGCGCTGGCCGGCTACACCACAGCGCTGCAGATCGGCGCCGGCCTGGCTCTCGTCGCGGCGGCTGTGGCGCTTGTCCCAGCCGTCCGTGCCAAGCCGCCGGTTCCCGTCCCCGCTGCGCCGACGGCAACAGTGGGTTGAGGACGGTCGGCAGCGGGTAGACGGAAGCCATGCCTGCCGAGTCGACTGACCCCGCTACCGAAACGTCCCGACTGGTCGAGATCTATCTCGGCGTGATCGGACTGCCGCCCACGCGCTAGTGGTCGTTAGTGGTCTCCGCTAGTGCGCCGTGCCGTGGCCACGACGACGGTCGCGGCGGCCAGGACGTAGAGCACCGGTATCCAGTTCTCGATGACCGCCACGATGGCGATGAGCGCAAACACATAGCACGCGAGGTAGAGCCAGAGGTCGCGTTTCACCAGACCAGTATCGACCGGGCGGCGAATTCGCGCGCGTCGCCGGACGCCGATCGCCCGGGCACCGGATCAGCCAGGCACTGACGGGCGACGCCGCAGCGGCACACCGTCCTGCGGGCTCGAGGTCCCTTGTCGCTGTGGGACATGCCGTACCGCCAGTACGGCGATGTCGTCGGCGGTGGGCTCGTCGCGGATGAGGCTGTTCATCACGGTGCGGCAGACGATGCCGGGATCGGCGGCGGGAGTGGCTGCGCGGAGACGTTCCAGGCCGGTGTCGAGGGTCTCGCCGCGGCGCTCGACGAGTCCGTCGGTGTACAGCAGCAGGACTGCGTCGTCGGGCAGTTCGACGTCGACCGCCGACCGAGAGGTCGCCACCACCCCGAGCGGCGGCCCGGGCGGGATGTCCAGGATCCGCGCCGGCCGGCCGGGGACAGCGAGAATCGGCGGCAGATGGCCGGCCGAGCAGATCTGAAACTGCCGGTACGGCGGCGGTGCCGACGCACACATGACCGAGACGGTGGTTCCGACCTCGAAATGCTGGACTTTCCGGTCGGTGAGTTCCAGGGCTTCGGCCGGCCCCTGGGCGATCAGGGCGTACGAGCGCAACGCACTCTTCACCCGTCCCATGACCACGGCAGCAGGCAGGCCGTGGCCGGCGACGTCCCCGACGACCAGCCACAGCTCGCCGGTCGGTGCGGTGAAGGCGTCGTACCAGTCGCCGCCGACGCTGCGGCTGTCCGACGGCGCGTAGCTGGCGGAGATGCGTGCTTGTTCCAGCCGGGGAAGCCGGGTCGGCATCAGCCCACGCTCGAGCACCCGCGCGGCAGCCGACTCCACCGCCAGGCGCCGGCGCTGGGTGGCGCCGGCGATGCGGTCGGCGGCGGACTGCAGCACGCCGACGTCGTCGTCGGTGAACGGCCGATCGGCCAGCCGTCCGACGTGCAGCACGCCGATCAATTCGTCGTTGCTGACCAGCGGAACCCCGAGCATCACCTTGATGCCGGCTTCCCACAGGATCGGGTTGGACACGGTGGTCTCGTCCACCCGGTCGATGGTGACCGGCTGGCGCAACTCGGCGATCTTGCCGGCGAATCCGGTGCCGATCGGGACGCGCACACCGGTGCGGATCTCCCGCTCAAGTCCTCGGGCGGCCCGGGCTACCAGCTCGTCGGTGTCGTCGTCGCGCAGCAGCACCGCCGCGGTGTCCGCGTCGAGCAGCGCGCGTACCCGGTCGAGCAGCGCGACGAGGAGGTCCTCGACGTCGAACTCGGCATCGGCCTTGTCGGCGACGCTGAGAAGGTCGCCAGACTCCGCACCGGCCATGCCGCGACCCTACCGGCGGGCGGGCCGGTGCCTGCTTGGCACCGCTCACCGAGCCGTGTCACTGAGAGTCGTGCGGCGCGTCGACGGCCTTCGATTCGGGCGAGCCGCGCTGCCGAAGGTAGACCGCGAAGATCACCATCGATCCGACCGCGAGCAACTCCGACTGCCAGTTCTGCAAGGTCCGATTCCAGAAGTCCCCGGACGCCAGATAGGCCGGCCAGGAAATCGGCTCCAGTTCGTTGCGTTCCTGTTCATCGTTGTAGACGACAAGACCGGCGAACGACTGCACCAGCCAGGCGGCGATGAAGATCGCCAGCATCGTCAGCGAGAGGCTGCGCGAATACAGCTGTCGACCCCAGCCGGTCGCCACCACCGGTCGGCTGCTTCGCCGTGTCGCGTCGTCGGGCTCGTCCGCCGATCCCGCATCCTCCGGCTTCTTGGACTCCGGGGAGCCCCGTTGGACCAGCCAGATCGTGAGCGTGATGAAGAGGAAGAACTGCAGATACTCGGACTGCCAGTTCTCCGCGATATCGACGGCGAAGTTCGACGAGGTGACGTATTCCAGCCACGACACGGGGTCCTGCTGATCGAGTGCGAGCTGGTGATTCTCGTCCGCCATCCCGGCCCACGATTGTGCAGCGAGGGCTAGCACGAAAAGCACACCGAAGGCAATGCTCAGCCCGTTGTCACGGAAAAATCGGCGTCGAGTCATGGCGTCAGCGGCCGGTCGCGGCAAGCGTGGCGAAATACGCCAAACCGACGACGATCACTGCCAGATACACCACAAACATCGTGCGCATCGCTACCTCCGCTGCCGGTCCGCGCAGCGTCCGCCAGCCTTGCTTCCCGGTGACGCCCCAAGCTGTACAGGGATAACCCTTCGAGGCTTGTTCGCCGCTTACGAGGACGTTCGCCGCTTACGAGTACGGCGGAGACAGTCGGTCTTCGACCACGACGTCTGAACGGTCGACCGAAATCCGTTCACGTCGGGAGATTGCCATCATGACCAGCGACAGGATGATCGCGACGACGCCCGCCCCCGCCACGATCCAGCCCACGAGCACGAGATCGACTCCGTTGATCCGGTCCTGCACCGCCAGGGCAAGGATCAAGCCCACTGCCAGGAGAAAAACGCCCACACCGACACCCATGACTGGCCTCCTCAGGTCGCCCCGCGACGTGACACGCCGAGCACTACCCGTTGATCACCTGCCGAAACCTCACCGGGCCTCGGCCGGGCCGCGCACGCTGAGTCGCTCGACCACACGAGTGCCCGATAGGACCGAACGAGCACGGGCGCCTACCGAGGGTGGTCGCGCGTCACAACCCGGCGGATCTCCATACGACGTGACAGGGCCGTCGGCGGCAGGTAGCGTCACAGACGCGAGCCCGATGCGTCCTCAGTCGACGGCGTGGGCGGTAGGCCCTGAGACTAGGCCCGTTCGCACCCTGCAGAATCGAGGCCGCTATGGCCCCGTCATCGCTTGTTCCTCATGTGCAATTCTCCGGCGAACTCGACCTCGACCGAACCGACGAGATGCGAGCAGTCCTCTGGCACTACCTGGAACCGGCCGCGTCCGACGTGTTTGTCGACCAGATCGTCGTCGATTTGGGGCCGGTCACGTTCCTGGACTCCAGCGCGCTGCGCGTGCTGGTCGCCGCCGATCAGGCCGTGACGTCGGCGGGGTGGCATCCGACGCGCAGGCGATGGCCGGGTGCTGCCACCCTCGCTGTCCAGCGACGTGGCGCCAGCGGCTCACTGCGGCACGAGCCGGCAGTTCAGGTTGTCCCGACTGGGCTGATCCTGGACCAGCAGGCTGGTGACGGTCCGTCGAAGCTGATCCCGTTGGCGGGTAGAGATTCTGCTGACGAGGAGATCGATCGCCCACAGGATGTCCTCGTGGACGGCGCGTGCCTGCGTCCGGCCGGTCCGGGTGAGCTGGATTCGGCAGGCGCGCCGGTCACCGGGCACCGTGCGCCGTTCGACGAAGCCGCGCCGATCGATGCGGTCGACCAGACCGGTCACTGCCGCCTTCTCGACTCCGAGGATCCCGGCCAGCTCGGTCATCGTCTTCGGTCCCTCGGCCAGCACACACAGCAGCCGTGCCTGAGTGGCAGTGAGGTCGCGGGTCGCCGCGGTGCGAGCGAACACGTCGTGGACGAGGCGGGCCAGGTGCACCAGCCCGGTGGCCAGGTCGGTATCGGGTTGATCGGTGGTCGCGATGGTATCCGCCTTATAGTTCGTGGCATGTACTATCTACGCTAGATACTACCTGGTGAGAGACGTGACGGTGTGATGACAGAACCGGTCCGCTTCGGGGTGATTCACGGGTTTGGCCCCTTCGATCCCGAAGGCTTGGTCGCTGGGGCACAACGTGCCGAAGCGCTCGGCTTCGACCTGTTCAACGTGGCCGACCATCTCAACGGCGACCGGCCGACTCTCGAACCATGGATCGCTCTGGCGTTTGTCGCCGCCGCGACCCGGCGGCTGTCCGTGGTCTCCAATGTGCTCGGCCTGCCCTACCGGTCTCCGGCGGTCACCGCGAAGATGGCCGAGACTCTGGACCGGCTATCCGGCGGCCGGCTGGTCCTCGGGATCGGCTCGGGCGGCTACGACGCCGAGTTCTCGGCCTTCGGCCTTCCCGAGCGCACTCCCGGCGAGAAAGTGAACGCGCTGGACGAGGCCCTCCACATCATTCGCGGGTTGTGGGACGAACCGGAGTTCACCTTCGCAGGACGTCACTACCAGACGCATGCCGCTCGGATCGAACCCAAGCCGGCCCGCCGAATCCCGATCTGGGTTGGCGCCTACGGTCCGCGTGCGCTGGCGGTCACCGGGGGACTGGCCGATGGTTGGGTGCCCTCGATCGGGCGCCTCGGACTCGATCGGCTCGTCGAACTGCGCGCCGCGGTGGTCGCGTCACTCGAGCGGGCCGGCCGCCCCGTAGAGGAGTTCACTTGGGCGACAAACCTCGTTCTCGGCCCGGCCTCGACGAGCAGCCAGGATGCCGGGCGGGGATGGCGTCAGCTCACCGGAGACAGCGACGCGGTCGCCGGCCAGGTGGCCCAGATCGCGGCGGCCGGCTTCACGGTCATCAACGTGGCATTTCCCGTTGCTGACGAGATCGAACGCTTCGCTGCCGAGGTCATCCCCGCCGTACGCGCCCGACTTGCGGCCGCCTGACGGCTGGTCGTCCGGCAGGTAGCCGGGTCCGCGGCCTCATCCCGGCGGCGCACGGGATGTCGCCAGCTGTCGACCGTCAGCGGCCAGGGGCACCGGCCGGCGCGGGTGATAGGTTCCTGCACTGCCCTGGCCCCCGTAGCTCAGGGGATAGAGCAGTGGCCTCCGGAGCCATGCGCGCAGGTTCGAATCCTGCCGGGGGCACCCCGCGTGTAGGCCTCTGACCTGCAGAAACACCTTCACGTGACGTGCGAGGAAGATCATTGGTCCCCTGGCAGGGGACAGTAGACCCCAGCAGGGGTCAAACCTGCGTGGTCAAATCTGCTCTGTGGCGAGCATCGAGAAGCGGATCCAGGGCGCCAAGACGTCCTACCGCGTCGGGTGGCATGAGGCCGGCCGCCGCCAGTCTCTGAGCTTCGACACCCACGCCGAGGCAATCAAGTTCCGGGGTCGAGTCGACGCCGCGGGCCAGAAGTGGCCGCCGCCCGAGGAGCCCGGGAAGCTCGCCCCAGACCTCCCCACCGTGACGGAGTGGTGCACCCGGTCCATCGACTCCCGGGTCGGCCTGGGCCTGCACGCCGCACGTGACTACCGGGCCATGCTCAAGAACTACCGCCCTGGGTGACCTGCCGATCGACGCCGTCACCCCCGAGATCGCCGGGCGGTTCCTCCGCGGGCTCACCGCCACATCCGGGCTGGCCCCGAAGACTCTGCGGAACCTCACCGCGTTTGTGTCCTCCTGCTTCCGGGACGCCGTCGCCAACAGCCTCTTGCCGTCCAACCCCTTCATGGGGCTCACCCTCGGCGTGCCGACCACCAAGTCCGAAGAGATGGCAGTCCTCACCCGCCGCCCCGAGCTGGACCGCCTCGTCGACGCGATGACACCCCTGTACCGACCCCTCGTGCTGACCCTGGCCGGGACCGGGATGCGGTGGAGTGAGGCGACCGGCCTGCACGTCGCCGAGGTGGACCTCGAGGCCAAGCAGGTCAACGTGGTGCGGGCGTGGAAGCGTGAGCACGGCGGCACGTTCGCCCTGGGGGAGCCCAAGACGCGCCGGTCACGGCGCACCCTCGCCATCACGGACGACCTGGCGGAGATCCTCGCGCCGCTTGTCGAGGACCGAGCGCCGGGGAGCTGGTCTTCACCAACGCAATCGGCGCGCGCGTCGACCACGCCACCTTCGACCGAACCCACTGGCAGCGGGCCGTCACGGGTATCGTGCGGAGTGACAAGCACCGGGCGGAGGACGCCAAAGCCGCGGCGCCCTGCCGGTGCCCCGGCACCGTCACGAGGCGCGTGCGGATCCACGACCTCCGCCACACCCACGTGTCCTGGCTGATCGCCGCCGGAGTGCCGCTCCCGGCCATTCAACGGCTGCTCGGGCACACCTCGATCACCACCACGATCGACCGGTACGAGCACCTCATGTCGGACATGGACGACGTCGTGCGCGCGGCGCTGGGTCGGGTGGGCTGACCAGGCGATGTCGTAGCCAGCGAACCTGGAGCCTTCCGCTAGCATTCGACCGGATGGACAGCCGAACAGCGCGGGGAGCTGAACGTGGCTAGGTCAGTCCAGGACGTCGCGGCGTACATCATCGAGCGGCACGGCCGCATGTCCTCGATGAAGCTGCAGAAGCTCGTCTACTACTCCCAGGCGTGGCACCTCGTCTGGGACGACGAGCCACTCTTCCCGGAGCGGATCCAGGCGTGGCCAACGGCCCTGTCGTCTACGAACTCTTCGACCACCACCGAGGCACCTTCACCGTCGACTCGTGGCCGTGGGGCACGTCGGCCAACCTCAGATCATCTGAACGCGAGACGATCGACGCTCGTTGCCTCGCACTCACCGCATGAGTCGGACCGTGGACACTTAGTCGCGCTGGCGAACGGCGGTCACCCGTTCGACCGGGCCAACGCCAGGCTGGCCCACCGAGGCTGTAACGCCTCCAAGGGCGACCGGATCGCCCTCAAGCCCTTCCGGAACCCGAAGGTCCTCGGCCGCTGACCTGCGCGTTGCAGGTCCCTCGTTGGCCTGACGCGGACGCCCTACGATCTTCGCGTGTCTGAGCACCCCGGCGCCGATCGTCTCGCCGCCTGGTCCGAGCAGTTCGAGGACAGCTTGGGCGCGGTGATGCGAGCCTTCCAGTACCGGTGGACCTGGCGCGCGATCATCGGGATGCTGCGACACTCCGAAGTCCCGCAGCACCCCGTCATGCAGGACTATCTCCTGCGTACCTACATCGTCACCATCTGCATGAGCGTCCGGGTCGAAGCCGACGACCGGAAGGACGTCCGCAGCCTCGCGCGAAGTCTTCGGTACCTCAGCCGCCACGCCGAGTCGATCACCTACCCGGTGTACCGACTGAGGGTCCAGTCCGACTTCGAGGGACGGGGAGACCCAGACCGTCTGGTCGAGGCCGCCGCTCGCAGCTCCTTCGACATCTTCGCCGGTCCCGGTGGGCAGTGCCTCGACCCGACTCTGCTCAGACAGGACCTCGACCGGCTCTTCTCGATCGCCAAGCCGGTCGTCGACTACACGAACCAGGTGATCGCGCACCGGGGCGAATACCCCACTCAGCGACGACCGCAGCCCCACCTTCAACGAAGTCAACTCAGCGCTTGACGGGCTCGGGACCCTGGTGCGCAAGTACTACCGCCTCTCGCATGCCGGCAACGCCCTGGGAACCGTCGCGCCGATAGTCCCAACCTCGATGTTCAACATGTTCAGGGTGCCTTGGTACCGGGATGGCTTCGAGCCCCCCCGCGAACTAGACCAAGGCGAGTAGCCGCGGCGTCGGCTCCCCTCCACAGCCGGGGGCACGGGGTCCCCGATCGCGAAACCGACAACGGCCATCACCTCGCGCGAACGCACCGCTCAGATCCAACCCGACGCCAACGGCGGGCTGGCACTCCCCGACGTCGTCCGGCTCCTAGAGGACGTCAAGCGCGAGCAGCGCGCCCAGTCCGGCCGCATGGCCGACCTCAACGACGTGCGCGGCACCAACGTCCGCATCGACTCACACCTGAACTCGCACAACCACTAATGCAACAGAGGGCCCGCCACGTCCGGGTACATGAGTAGGTCCTCATCAATCGGCTGCAGATTCAGGTTCCCACGCTCGAACGCCTGCCTCAGTCCGTCGACGTCGGGAAATAGCCGCCGCTCAGTCTTGTGGTGGAAGTCAGCGAGGTGCTCAAGAACGCGGCCCTTCAGGGGAGTTGTGATCGTGAGGACGCAGAATGGGAGCCCTCTCGGTCTGCCTCGCTTCCGCTCCTCCGGACTGAACAGCGTCCTTAGTGCGCTAGCACCGGGGGCCTTGCGCCCCAGTAGCGGGAAGCCTTGGACGCCCGAAGCAGGTGGCCCGTCTGGGACCGCACCCGAGATGAAGAGGCCTTCCTGTGCCCGCATTCGAGCATCCGGGAGCGTTGGTCGCACGAGAAACGGAACGTTTCTCGCGGCGGAGTCTGCCAAGGCCTCGTGCAACGACCAACTCAGAGGACTCGTTCTCATTGCGTACGTGGGCGAAGCCCACGGCTGGTATGTGCCGTACTCGCAAATCCCGGTGACGTCGATCGCAACCAGTGCGGCGGTTGTATCCCCACCGTTGCCCGACGGCTGGCAGGCGAACCAGAGGGCAGTCATGGGGTTGTCCGTAACGTCGACGAGACGTGTCGGTAGCCCGTGGTGCTGGAGCAGCGCCAGCATGTGAAGATCCGTCGCGGAGGGGCCCAGCTCGACGTCGATGCCCCAGGACCTCGCCCGATCGAGGATAGCGGCCTCCCAGGATCGGACCTCCTTCTCGCTAGGGAACTCCGACACGCCGACCTCCAACAGCCAGCGATAGAGCGCTGACTGGACCGGCCACTTGTAGTTCGGCATGCCCCGCCAGACGTAGCGGCGCCCGCGTTGCAACGTTCCGATTCGTGAGACAGCACGCATCAAGCTGTCGACCGTCGTCACACGATGACCCCAGCCATTGCGAACCCAGTGCGGGTTGGCCTGAGCCATCATCGCGATTGGCCCCCGTGATTCCCGGCACGGCACTGCGCCGTGCATTGCGAACGCTAGCGCTACCGACGTGTGCGATGGTTACGCCCAACCGACCTACTTGTCCGTGTACTTCTTCACTGTCGTGTGATCGTTGAGTCGGTTTCAACCTTGGTGCCCGCAGCCGGCTCCTGCGCGAGTACGACCCAGTTCGAGTCGATGAGAGGAAGCCTGTTGGCGCCCGTGGCATCGTTCGCTGGGAGGACATGGAGACCCGCGGCGCGCCAGATGTCCTGGGCGGCCTGGTAGTTCATCCCGACGCCGTTCGGTACCGTGATCGATGCGTCGGCCGGGGCAACGGTCGTCGGTGGGGGCGGTGGCGGGGCCTTCGTGGGTGCCGCAGGCGGCGGGGTGGGGGCCGCCGCGGGAGATGTCGTCGCCTACTCGCCGCAGTTGACGCGCTTGGCGTCTCCAACGGGGTCGTGTTGGTAGCAGCTCCGCTGCAGCCGGCCAACGCGACAACCGCGACGCCTCAATCTCCTCCAGCAGTGGCTCGCGTGTCTCAGCCACGCGAAGTCCCTCGCGCCGCACCCTGACGGCCACATGTCGGTGTGCCCCCGCCGGGTGGACCACCGCCGGTGGCTCACCGCTGTATCGGCAGTCAGCGCAGCCAGCGCGGTGGCCCGGCGACTGCGGCGGTCGCGAAGGCGCCGATCGCCCCGCCGATCGCGAGCTGGAACGATCCGACGAAGGGCAGGAAGAGGCCGAGCAAGCCGGTCGGCACCGCCATGACGAGCGCCGCCATCACCGCGAAGCGGAACCGGCCGACACCGCCAGGCGAGTCGGCCTGCTGCGCGGCGTCCTTCGGCCGTGAGCGGGCCGGCTCACGGCCTACCGCCGCGGGACTCCCGCTGTTGGCTGCCTCCACCTCGCGCAGCAGCCGTTCGATGTCGTCGTCGCCAGCCATGGCTCCTCCTCGGATGCCTCGGTACCGCGGGTGCCAATTCGGTGTGGCTCCTCCATCCTGCGGCATGTCTGGCCTCGTCTCGGCCGGCTGGACCCGGTCGCCCCGACCCAGCGTGATCATGATCTGCCGCAGCGCGACGGGCACGGCCGGCCGGGGTAGACCGATCCGGTGGGCAGAAGTCGACCTTCGGTCGGTGGCGGCGGGCCCCTGCCGACGGGCAGGCTTCTCGCGGGAGATCTCCCTTCGCGCCACCCGTTCCGTCGCGGAACTGCCGGTGGTGCGCCGCGGTCCGTCGGGTGCCCTGAACCCCGGCGGGCCGCGGCCGCGACCGGGGTCGAGCTGAACCAGCGACAAGATCGCTCTGGCGCACTACGCTCGTCGCACGGTTCGCCCCAACGGCCCGGTCGTGAAGGCCGAGCCGCCGGCACACAGCCGTAACCACCACGAAAAGCCCGCGAAACGCTGTTCCCCTACAACGGCAGGGTGCCCCCGGGCACGCCCGACGTACTGACGCCTGGGGGTGGGATGACTGCGGTGACCGAACCCGGGATCGTCCCCACCCCGGCTGGTCCTCCTCGGCCGTACGACGAGATGTACCAGGCCGCGCCCGACGGCACGCCCGGGCCGGTGCGACCGGCTCACGACGCGCTGGCCCGCGCGCTCGACGGCATCGGACCCGACGACCTCGCCGAGCGCGCCAATCTGCGTGACGCCTACCTGGACCGGCAGGGCATCACGTTCACCCTGTCGGGACGGGAGCGGCCGCTGCCGCTGGACCTGGTGCCGCGGATCATCACCGCCGAAGAGTGGCGTCGAGTCGAAAGTGGTGTGGCCCAACGGATCAGAGCGCTCGAGGCCTTCCTGGCCGACATCTACGGGCCGGGCGAGGTGCTCGCCGACGGGATCGTGCCGCGCCGGCTGGTGACCAGTTCGACGCACTTCCACCGCGATGCCTGGGGCATCGCGCCCCCCAACGGGGTCCGGATCCACATCGCCGGCATCGACCTCATCCGCGACGAACGTGGCGAGTTCCTGGTCCTCGAGGACAACCTGCGCAACCCGAGCGGGGTGTCGTACGTCCTGGAGAACCGCCGCACGCTGGCGCACGTCATCCCCGAGGTGTTCGGCGGGCACCGGGTGCGTCCGGTCGATGCGTACCCGGAACGGCTGTTGGAGGCATTGCAGGCGGCGGCTCCGGCGGGCATCGACGACCCCACCATCGCCGTGCTGACCCCCGGCGTCCACAACGCAGCGCACTACGAACACGCCTTCCTCGCCCGCCGGATGGGCGTGGAGCTGGTCGAAGGGCGCGATCTGTTCTGCCGCGACGATCAGGTCTGGTTGCGTACGACGAACGGGCCGCAACCGGTCCATGTCATCTACCGTCGCATCGACGACGAGTTCCTCGATCCGGTCCATTTCCGGCCGGACTCGCTGCTGGGCGTACCGGGCTTGCTCAACGCCGCGCGGGCGGGACGGGTCACGATCGCCAACGCGGTGGGCAACGGTGTGGCCGACGACAAGGCGGTCTACCCGTACGTTCCCGATCTCATCGCGTACTACCTCGACGAGGCGCCGATCCTGCCCAACGTGACGACGTACAACCTGCAGGATCCCGATCAGCTCGCCCACGTGCTGGATCGACTGGACCGCATGGTGATCAAGCCGACCGACGGCTCCGGCGGCTACGGCCTGATCATCGGATCGCGGGCTACCGAGATCGAACTGGCTGCCGCCGCCAAGCGGATCACCGCGGATCCTCGTAACTGGATCGCCCAGCCGATCGTGACCTTCTCGACCTGTCCGACCGCCGTCGACGGTGGGCGCCTCGTCCCGCGGCATGTGGACCTGCGACCGTTCGCGGTCAACGACGGCGAGCACATCTTCGTATTGCCCGGCGGACTGACCCGGGTCGCGCTGCCCGAGGGTTCCCTGGTCGTCAACTCCAGTCAGGGTGGCGGTTCCAAGGACACCTGGGTCCTCGAGGACGACGCCCTGCCGGGTGGTCGTCCGGTTCCCGCACCGGTCCCGCGGGTGGAGCGGGTGTCGGCGTCCGTGGTCGCCCGGGCGCACGCGCCCGTCCCGCTCGACGAACGACTGCGACAGCAAGAGGGACAACAGCAACAGCAGGGCGACCCGGCCGAAGGGTCGAGCCGATGCTGAGCCGGATCGCCGAGTCGTTCTTCTGGATCGGCCGGTACGTCGAGCGCGCGGAGGCGACCGCCCGACTGCTGGCCGAGCACCATCAGCTGCTCGTCGAGGACCGCACCGTCAACGAGGACGTGGCGTGCGCGGTCCTGCTCGACGCGTTGTCGATGCCGCACGTCGACGTCAACACCGGCACCGCGCTGGTGCGCGCGCTCGTCGGTGGGCCGACGGAGCCGGCGACCATCACCGGCTCGGTGACCGCCGCGCGGGAGAACGCCCGTGCGATCCGGGATGCCTTGTCCGGCGACGTGTTCGAGGCGCTCAACGCCACTCACCTGGCGCTGACCCGGGGTACGGCGTTCGCCGCCAGCCCCGGGGTCGCGTTGTACCGAGTGCTCGACCGGCTGCTGGTGGTGCACGGCGTCATCGAGTGGACCATGTCGCGCGACGAGGGGTATCTGTTCCTGGCGCTGGGCCGCTCGCTGGAACGGATCGACATGACCGCGCGGATGCTCTGCGTCCGGCACGATCAGTTGTGGCCGCAGAGCGGACCCGTCGCCACGTTGCGCGCAGCCGGGGCGCTGTCGGCCTTCCTCCGGACCCGTAACCCGCTGCAGGGCAATGCCGTACGCGCCTTCCTGGTCGTCGATGGGACCTTCCCGCGTTCGATGCGGGTGGCTGCGCACGACGCCGAAGAAGCGGTCCGCGGCCTCGAACGGGCGGGTTCGACCGACGGTGGGGATCTGCTGCGCGAGGTGGGAATGCTGCGCTCGTTGCTGGAGTACACCGTCGATCCCGGTCCGGCGGAGATCGACGGACTCGCCGAGCACGCGCAGGTCGCCATCGAGCGGGCCTCGGACGTGGTGAGTTCGGGCTTCTTCCGGCAGGCCGGCACGATCGTGTGGAGCCACTGATGCCGGGCAGGCGGCTGCGGGTGAGCCATCGCACCGGATATCGCTACGCGACCTCGGTCGCCGCGTCGTTCAACGAGGTTCGGATGACGCCGCAGGACGGCGAGGGCCAGGTGCTGATCTCCCACGAACTTGCTGTCCTGCCGCGTTCCCCGGTGCAGATGTACGTCGACTATTGGGGCGCGCTGGTCGAGTCGTTCGACGCGCACACGCCGCATCGAGAACTCGAGGTCGTGTCGACCTCGACCGTGGATACCGTGTCGCGGCACCGCGAAGCCCCCGGACTGAGTTGGGGCGAGCTGGCTGCCACGGGAGTGATCGACCGGTGGTGCGAGTTCCTGACGACGACGTCGTACGTCGACGACGCTGCGGCGGACCCGGACCGGTCGGACCTGGTAGCGGAGCTGCGTGCGCTGCCCACGCCCCGCGAGGCCGTCGATGCCGCGCTGGGCGCGGTCGACGATCGGCTCACCTACACCCCGGGCGTCACGACCGTGCTCACCACGGCTCATGAGGCGTGGACGGTCGGACACGGTGTCTGCCAGGACTTCACCCATGCCGCGTTGTCGCTGCTGCGGGCGGTCGGTATCCCGGCGCGGTACGTCAGCGGCTACCTGCACCACGAGGACGACGCGGTCGGTGAGACGGTCGTCGGCGAGAGCCACTCGTGGCTGGAGGTCTGGGACGGCGGCTGGGAGGCCTTCGATCCGACGAACCGGCGTGACGTCGCCGAGGCCCATGTCACGGTCGCGCGAGGGCGTGACTACAACGACGTCCCGCCGTTGAAGGGCATCTACGCCGGCGGCAGGTCGGAAGCCCTCGGCGTGTCGGTGGAGATCACCCAGTTGCCACGCTGACGACGCCGCCGCTGGCCGCGGACGCCCGAGCTGCGTCGATCACTGCCGTCGTCGCGATGACGTCCTGCGGCGGAACGGGATTGGCCCCATTGTGGCGCACGCAGCGTTCGACGGCGGCGTAGAACTGCGGCCATGCCCCGGCCGCGGTCGGCACCGGTACGCCGTCCCCGCCGGCACCGGGGAGCAGCCGCCCCCAGGTCTCGGGAGGTTCGATACCCCAGCCGGGGGCGGCAGGATCGGCTCCGGTGCGCAGTTGCTGCTCCTGGTGGTCCAGCCCGTACTTCAGATAGCCGCCGCTGTCACCGAGCACCCGGAAACGTGGCCCCTGGGCGGCGGCGGCCGCCGAACACCACAGATGACTCACCGCGCCGCTGCGGTGGGTCAGGGCGAGGAAGGCGTCGTCGTGCGCTCGCGAACCGGGGCGCACCGTGCGGGCCTCCGCATAGACCGACGTCACCGGCCCGAGAAGCACCTGTGCCTGGTCGACCAGGTGCGGGGCCAGGTCGAACAGCACGCCGGGCAAGGCCTCCGGCGGCCCGTTCTCCCGCCACGTGTCGCGAGGCACCGGGCGCCAGCGTTCGAACCGCGACTCCAACCGGTGCACCCGCCCCAGCCGGTCGTCGCGCAGCAGTGCCGCCACGGTCAGCAGGTCCCCGTCCCACCGCCGGTTGTGAAAGGTGATCAGCGGTACGCCGGCGGCCTCCGCTCGGTCGGCCAGGTCCCGCGCCGTCGGAGCGTCGGGCGCCATCGGCTTGTCGACGACGACGGGCAGGCGGTGCTCGATCGCGAGCCGCGCTTGAGCGACGTGGGCGGCGTTGGCCGAGGCGACCACCACCAGGTCGACGTCGAGCCGTCCGGCGAACAGCGTCTCGGTGTCGGGGACCACCCTGATGCCGGCCGTGTCGGCCTTGGCCTGCGCGGTCCGGGTCGGGTCTGCGCTGACCACCGTGGTCAGCCGGAGGCCTGGTGTCGCGGCGATCAGCGGCCGGTGGAAGACGCGGCCGGCCAGGCCGTAGCCGAGCAGGGCAACCCGCAGGTCGTCGGTCATGGTCCTGCCTAGCACGACCGATCCCCGCGGGGAATCGTCGGCCGGGGGACCGTGGCCGCCACCGTAGGATCCGGTCACATGACACCGGAGGAGATCGCGGCCGCGACGCGTGAGGTCATCGCCGGACTCGTCGCCGCCGGGACGATCTCGGTGTCGGTACCGGACGAGGTCCAGGTGACCCGGTCGCGTGGTCGGGAGCACGGCGAGTGGGCCACCAACGTGGCGATGACGCTGGCGAAGGCCGCCGGTCAGCCGCCGCGTGATCTCGCCGCCCTCGTCGCCACCGGACTGGCGCGGCTGCCCGGCATCGCCGCTGCGGAGGTCGCCGGGCCCGGCTTCATCAACCTCACTCTGGACTCGGCCGCAGCCGGCGAGCTTGCGCGCACGGTCGTGCTGGCCGGTGACTCGTACGGTGGCAGCACGTCCCTGGCCGGCACGACGGTGAACCTCGAATTCATCTCAGCGAACCCCACCGGTCCGCTGCACCTGGGCCATACCCGCTGGGCGGCAGTCGGAGACGCCATCGGCCGCGTGTTGGCCGCGGCCGGTGCGCAGGTGACCCGCGAGTTCTACATCAACGACCGCGGGGTGCAGCTGGACCGGTTCGGGGCGTCCGTTGCCGCAGTCGCGGCCGGCCGCCCGGTGCCCGACGACGGCTACCACGGTGCCTATGTCGCCGACCTGGCCGCCGACATCGTCACCGCCCATCCGCAGTTCGCCGACCTGCCCGAGGACGAGCGGCTGCTCGCCTACCGGGAGGCGGCGTACCAGCGGCAACTGGCTGAGCACCGGGAGGTGCTCGAGCAGTTCCGGACCCATTTCGACGTCTGGACCTCCGAGCGGGAGCTGCACACCAGCGGCGCGGTGGAGCGGGGGCTCGCGCGGCTACGCGAACAGGGACACGTGTTCAGTGCCGACGGCGCGATCTGGCTGCGCACCACCGACTTCGGCGACGACAAGGACCGCGTTCTGGTCAAGGCGGACGGCGAACTGACCTATTTCGCCTCCGACACCGCCTACTACGTCGACAAGCGTTCGCGTGGTTTCGACCGCTGCGTGTACCTGCTGGGTGCCGACCACCACGGCTACGTCAACCGGCTGCGCGCCGTGGCCGCGTGCGCCGGCGACGACCCGGACCGGACCATCGAGGTGTTGATCGGCCAACTGGTCAAGATGATGAAGGGCGGGCAGGAGGTCAAACTGTCCAAGCGTGCCGGCAATATCGTCACCCTGGAGGACCTCGTCGACGAGGTCGGTGTCGACGCCGCGCGCTACAGCCTGATCCGCTACCCGGCCGACTCGCCGCTCACTCTCGACCTGGACCTGCTCAAGCAGCGGACCAACGACAATCCAGTGTTCTACGTCCAGTACGCCCACGCCCGGATCAGCTCGGTCCTGCGGAATGCCGCCGATCTCGGCATCGACTGGCGGGCAGCGCCTTTCGATCCGGCAAGGCTCGATCACGAACGAGAATCCGACCTCCTGGGAGCCATCGCCGGCCTGCCGCGCACCGTCGCGACGGCAGCCGAACTGCGCGAACCGCACCGGGTCGCGCGCTACCTGGAGGATCTGGCGACGGCGTACCACCGTTTCTACGACTCGTGCCGCGTCCTGCCGCTGGGCGACGAGCCGGTGGCCGACCGCCATATCGCCCGCTTGTGGTTGTGCGCCGCCGCGCGCCAGGTGCTGGCCAACGGGCTGGCGCTGTGCGGTGTGCAGGCGCCCGACCGGATGTGAGCCCGAGTAGCCTCCGGCCCATGCGTGCCCATCCTGCCGGTCCTCGGCACGGCGACGTGGTCCCGGCCGGGCACCCGCTGCGGCCGCCGCACGACCTCGACCGGCTCGACCCGCTGATCTGGCCGCTCACCGCGGGCCGGGATGCGGCGGGCATCCTCACGCTGGGCGGTGTCGGCGTCGACGAGTTGGCGGCGGCCTACCAGACCCCGCTGTTCGTCCTGGACGAAGCGGATTTCCGCGCTCGTGCCGGCCGCTACCGCGCGGCGTATGACGACCCGCAGCTGCCGGCCGATGTGTACTACGCGGCCAAGGCCTTTCTTGCTGCCGGGGTGGCCCGGTGGGTCGCCGCGGAGGGGCTGCGCATCGACGTGTGCACGCTCGGCGAGCTCGAACTCGCGCTGCGCTCCGGGGTCGCCGCACCGCAGATCCTGTTCCACGGCAACAACAAGTCCGCCGTCGAGCTCGACCGTGCGCTGGAAGTCGGCGTCGGCCGGATCGTCGTGGACTCGTTCGACGAGATCGAGCTGCTGGACAGCCTCGCGTTGGCCCGCCGTACCGTTGCCGGCGTCCTCGTCCGGGTCACCGTGGGGGTCGAAGCCCATACGCACGAGTACATCGCGACCGCTCACGAGGACCAGAAGTTCGGCTTCTCCCTGGCCTCCGGCGACGCGCTGCGCGCCGCGCACCGGGTCGCGGCGGCGGAGGGTCTGCAACTGGTGGGCCTGCACTCCCACATCGGATCTCAGATCTTCGAGCCGGCCGGCTTCGAGGTGAGCGCCCACCGGGTCGTCGGGCTGGCCGCGGCGCTCCGCGACGCCGACGTGGCGGTCGGCGAGCTGAATCTCGGCGGCGGCATGGGGATCGCGTACGTCGACGGTGACGACCCGATCGACGTGGCGGAGATGGCCGCAGCCCTGCGCGACATCGTCCGGCGCGAATGCGAGGCAGCGCAGCTGCCGTTACCCCGGCTGGCCGTCGAACCGGGCCGGGCGCTCATCGGGCCGGCCGGCATCACCGTGTACGAGGTGGGCGTCGTCAAGCCGGTGGACCTGGGCCACGGTGAGACCCGGACCTACGTCTCGGTCGACGGCGGGATGAGCGACAACATCCGGACGGCGCTGTACGACGCCGACTACACGGTGGTGCTGGCCGGCCGGGTGTCCACGCAGCCGGCGATGCAGTGCCGGGTGGTCGGTAAGCACTGCGAGAGCGGCGACATCGTGGTGCGGGATGCCTGGCTGCCGGCCGACGTGCGACGCGGTGACCTGGTGGCCGTTGCCGCGACGGGGGCGTACTGCCGCGCGATGGCATCGTCGTACAACCTGACCCCCCGGCCGGCAGTCGTGGCCGTCCGCGACGGGCAGCACACCACGGTGCTGCGCCGCGAGACGATCGACGAGGTCCTCGGCCTGGACGCCGGCCTCTAGCGGCGCCGGCCCGCCGCTTCGGAGTTCGCCCGGTTCCCGTCCGCTGGCCGATGTCTGACAGGCTTGCCCGACCATGACCGGATCCCTGGCCAGCCCGCGCCCGCTGACGGTCGCCCTGCTCGGCGCCGGCGTCGTGGGTTCCGAGGTGGCGCGGCTGCTGACCGCGCACGCCGACGACCTGGCCGCGCGCGTGGGTGCACCGTTGGTGCTGTCCGGCGTCGCCGTTCGTGACGCCGACCGTCCCCGGCCCGGTATCGACCCGGCGCTGCTCACCACCGATGCCGCGACGCTGGCGGCCAGCGGAGCGGACCTGGTCGTCGAAGTGATGGGTGGCCTGGACCCGGCGCGCGACCTGCTGCTCTCGGCGATGGCAGCCGGGTCCAGCGTGGTCACCGCCAACAAGGCGCTGCTGGCGGAGGACGGCGGGACGCTGCACGCCGCGGCGGAGAAGTACGGCGTCGACCTGTACTACGAGGCCAGCGTCGCCGGGGCGATCCCGTTGTTGCGGCCGCTGCGCGACTCGCTGGCCGGTGACCGGGTCCGTCGCGTCCTGGGAATCGTCAACGGCACCACCAACTTCATCCTCACCAAGATGGACGAGGAGGGTGCGGACTACGCCACGGTTCTCGCCCAGGCGCAGGACCTCGGTTATGCCGAGAAGCCCGATCCCAGTGCGGATGTCGAGGGCTACGACGCCGCGGCGAAGGCGGCGATCCTGGCCAGTCTGGCCTTCCATACCCGCGTGACGATGGCCGACGTGCACCGGGAAGGCATCTCGGCGGTGACCCCGGCGGACATCGCCGCGGCCCGCGACATGGGTTTCGTCATCAAGTTGTTGGCCGTGGCCGAACTTGCCGCCGACGAGCGCGGGGTGTGTGTCCGGGTCCACCCCGCGATGGTGCCCCGGTCCCATCCGCTGGCCAGCGTCCGCGACGCGTTCAACGCCGTCTTCGTCGAGGCGGACGCCGCGGGGCAGGTGATGTTCTACGGCCGGGGTGCCGGGGGGGCGCCGACGGCATCCGCTGTCCTCGGCGATCTCGTCGCAGTCGCCCGGCACAAGGTGGCCGGCAGCCTCGGCCCGAGGTCGTCGACGTACGCCGATCTCGAGGTGCTCGCCGTCGGCGAGGCCAGGACGCGGTACTACGTGAACCTCGATGTGGCAGACCGTCCCGGCGTGCTCGCCACGATCGCGGCGGCGTTTGCCGAGCGGGGGGTCAGCATCCAGACCGTGCGGCAGGACGGCCTCGGCGACGACGCCGGCCTGGTGGTGCGCACCCATGTGGCGAGCGACGCGGCGCTGCGGGCGACGGTCGACGCGTTGCGGACCTTGCCGGTGGTACGCAACGTGGTAGGCGTCATGCGGGTCGAGGGCGAGACGGGGTCGTGAGGTGAGCCAGGTGCAGGTCGCAGCCGCCCGGCAGTGGCGGGGAATCATCGCCGAGTACCGCGACCGGTTGCCCGTCACCGCCGAGACTCCGGTCGTCAGCCTGGGGGAGGGCGGTACGCCGCTGGTCCACGCCGCGCATCTGTCCGAGTTGACCCGATGCGACGTCTGGCTCAAGGTCGAGGGAGCAAATCCCACCGGATCCTTCAAGGACCGGGGCATGACCATGGCGATCTCCGTTGCGGCACAGGCAGGTGCGCAGGCGGTGATCTGCGCCTCGACCGGCAACACCAGCGCCAGTGCAGCGGCGTACGCGGTCCGGGCGGGCATGGTCGGTGCGGTCCTGGTGCCCGAGGGCAAGATCGCGATGGGCAAGCTCGCGCAGGCCGTGGTGCACGGCGCGACGCTGCTGCAGATCCGGGGCAACTTCGACGACTGCCTGCGGTTGGCCCGCGACCTCGCCGACTCCTACCCGGTCGTGTTGGTCAACAGCGTCAACCCGGTTCGGATCGAAGGGCAGAAGACCGCGGCGTTCGAGATCGTGGACGCCCTCGGCGACGCCCCGGACGTGCATCTGCTGCCGGTCGGGAATGCCGGCAACATCGCCGCATACTGGCGCGGTTACACCGAGTACGCCGACTCCGGTCCGGCCAGCCGACGCCCACAGCTGTGGGGTTTCCAGGCGGCCGGGGCCGCGCCCATCGTCCGAGGCGAGCCGGTGGCGATGCCCGAGACGATCGCGACGGCTATCCGGATCGGCAACCCGGCGTCGTGGGAACTCGCGCTCGCCGCCCGCGACGACAGCGGGGGCCGGATCGAGGCGGTGACCGACGACGAGATCCTCACCGCGTACCGGCTGCTGGCCGCCCGCGAGGGCGTCTTCTGCGAGCCGGCCAGCGCGGCCGGCGTTGCCGGGCTGCTGGCGGTGCACGGCCGGGGCGAACTCGACCCCGGCCAGCGCATCGCGATCACGTTGACCGGCAACGGGTTGAAGGACCCGCATTGGGCCCTGGCGGGTGCACGCGACCCGGTGGTGGTCGACGCCGACCTGCCTGCCGCCGCGGCGGCGCTCGGCCTCGATGGCTGACCCGACCGGGTTGGCCGAGGGTCGCACCGCCGAGGTCCGGGTCCCGGCGACCAGCGCGAACCTCGGCCCGGGCTTCGATTCCCTCGGACTCGCCGTCGGCTTGGCCGACCACTACAGCGTCCGCCATTCCGTCGTGCCCGGCGTGCGGGTGAGCGTCGCCGGCGAAGGCGCCGACGAGCTGCCCAGTGACGCCGACCACCTCGTGGCGGCCGCCCTGTGCCGCGGTCTACGGGCCGCCGGGGCGACCTGGACCGGGCTGGAGTTGCACTGCCGCAACGGTATCCCGCATCGCCGCGGCCTCGGCTCGTCGGCAGCGGCGATCGTGGGGGGACTGGTCGCGGCGCGGGAACTCCTCGGTGCCGATCGCCTGCCGGTCGAGCGGATCCTCGACCTGGCCACCGAACTGGAAGGGCACCCGGACAACGTCGCTGCCGCGCTGCTGGGGGGCTTCACCATCGCCTGGACGGACACGGCAGGGCCGACCACGCGCGCCCACGCCGCGGTGGCGGCGGTCCATCCCGACGTCCGGCCGGTGGTGGCGATTCCCGGCCACGACCTGCCGACGACGACCGCCCGAGGGCTGTTGCCCGAGGCTGTGCCACACGCCGATGCAGCGTTCAACGCCGGCCGGGCCGCGCTGCTGGTGCACGCCCTCGGCCGGGACCCGTCGTTGCTGTTCGCGGCGACCGAGGACCGGCTCCACCAGCGGCAACGTGGGCCGGCCATGCCCGAGTCGCTGGCGCTGGTCCGAGCGCTGCGCGACAGCGGCCTGCCGGCCGTCGTCTCCGGCGCCGGACCGGCTGTCTTGGTGCTGGCCTCCCCGGACACGGCCGGTCGGGCGGCTGCGCTGATCGGCCGGGGCCCCTTCCAGGCGATCGTCACCGAGATCGACCACGACGGCGCCCGGGCCGTTGCCGGGTGAGCGCGGGTCCGCGCAGCGCCGGTTGACCGCAGCGAGCGATCGCCGGCCGCCGTACCGCGCTGCCGCCGTACCGCGACCCGCCGCCGGGGCAGCGCAGCATCCGCGGCCGGCAGGTGTTATGGTCAGCCTGCTCCAGGGCAGCGCAGGTTCGTCCCGGCAGCTCCACATTCGCCGGGCTCGCCCGCGCCGAGCGCGCAGCGCCCGCCCCCTGAACGTCACGACTCCCGTCGCGTCAGGTGGCTGACCCCTCGTTCGACACGGTCACGGAAGGCACGAAGCCGCACCACCTCGGGTGGATCGCGCTCGTGCCCCCGGTCCTCGTCCCGGAGCGATGTGCGGCCCAGTCGGGCCGCCGACCGACGTCTCCCGTGCGACCTGATACGGGAGACGAGATCCGACTCGGAAGGAAACCGAGTGACTGACACCACCATCTCCGACACGGCCACGGGCGAGGCGCCACGACGCCGCAAGTCCGGATCGGGCCTGTCGGCGATGCTGCTTCCCGAACTCAAGGCGCTGGGCGCCCAGCTCGGAATCGCCGGCTCCAGCGGGATGCGCAAGGGCGACCTGCTCAACGCGATCTCGGCGATGCAGGCCGGCGCCCCTGCTGGCCCCGCGGCCGGCCAGAGTTCACCCCGTCGCGAACGGGCACCTCGTCGCGACGCCGCGGAGACGGCTGCCCCGGCCGCGACCACGACGGCGGCCGCGTCGGCCGGCGAACTGCCGCCGGCAAGTCCGCCACGAACCGACACCTCGCGTGCCGACCAGCCCAGCGACCAGCCCCGAGGCGACCAGCCCCGAGGTGACCAGGCCGGGACCCGGACCGACGAGGCGCGATCAGACCGGAACCGGTCCAACCAGAACCGGGGCGAGAACCAGAACCGGTCGGACAACTCCGCCGGGTCGGAGTCGTCCCGCCCGGACCAGGCTCGGTACGACGGGAACCGGGACGGCGGCTCGCGTGAGGACGACGACGAACGAGGCGGCCGCCGCCGCCGTCGCCGCAGCCGCGATCGCTTCCGCGACCGCCGCGACCGTCCTGCCACCGGCTCCGGGACCCGGCCGTACAACGACGCCGAGCCCGAGGTCGGTGACGACGAGGTGCTGCAGCCGGTCGCCGGCATCCTCGACGTCCTGGACAACTACGCGTTCGTTCGGACGTCCGGCTACCTGCCGGCGTCCAACGACGTCTATGTCTCGCTGTCGATGGTGAAGCGCTACGGATTGCGCAAGGGCGACGCCATCACCGGAGCGATCCGGCAGCCACGCGAGGGCGAACAGCGGCGAGAGAAGTTCAACCCGTTGGTCCGCATCGACACGGTGAACGCGGCCGATCCGGACCAGGCGCGGCACCGCCCCGAGTTCGGCAAGCTCACGCCGTTGTATCCGCAGTCGAGGCTGCGGCTGGAGACCGAACCGGGCAACCTCACCACGCGGGTCATCGACATGGTGGCGCCGATCGGCAAGGGGCAGCGCGGCCTGATCGTGTCACCGCCGAAGGCCGGCAAGACGATGGTCCTGCAGGCGATCGCCAATGCGATCACCCGGAACAATCCCGAATGCCATCTCATGGTGGTGCTGGTCGACGAACGGCCCGAAGAGGTCACCGACATGCAGCGGTCGGTCAAGGGTGAGGTCATCGCCTCCACCTTCGACCGTCCGGCCGAAGACCACACGTCGGTGGCCGAACTCGCGATCGAGCGCGCCAAGCGGTTGGTCGAGCTGGGCCACGACGTCGTGGTGCTGCTGGACTCGATGACCCGGCTGGGCCGGGCATACAACCTCGCTGCGCCGGCGTCCGGCCGGATCCTGTCCGGTGGTGTCGACTCCGCGGCGCTGTACCCGCCGAAGAAGTTCTTCGGCGCGGCCCGCAACATCGAGAACGGCGGTTCGCTGACGATCCTGGCCACCGCGCTCGTGGAGACCGGCTCGCGGATGGACGAGGTGATCTTCGAGGAGTTCAAGGGCACCGGCAACATGGAGCTCAAGCTCGACCGGCGCCTTGCTGACAAGCGGATCTTCCCGGCAGTCGACGTCGACCCGTCCGGGACCCGCAAGGAGGAGCTGCTGATGTCCTCCGAGGAGCTCAAGATCGTCTGGACGCTGCGCCGGGTGCTGCACGCGCTGGACTCCCAGCAGGCGATCGAACTGCTGCTGACCCGGCTGCGTGACACCAAGAGCAACTACGAGTTCCTGCTGCAGGTCCAGAAGACGGCACCGACCGCGGGGGACTGACGCCGGTTTGGCCGGGCCGGTCCCCGATGGAATACTCCGGGGCCGGTCCCGGTTCGGCCGGGACAGGTCCGGTTCACGTGGCTCACCGACCCACGACCCGGACCGCCGACAAGGAGTCCTCATGAAGCCCGACATTCATCCGGCGTACGGCGAGACGACCGTCACCTGTACCTGCGGGGCGACGTTCACCACGCGCAGCACCGCGCGCAACGGGACCATCCACGCGGATGTGTGTTCGCAGTGCCACCCGTTCTACACCGGCAAGCAGAAGATCCTCGACACCGGCGGCCGCGTCGCGAAGTTCGAGAAGCGCTTCGGCACGAAGGCCGCCGCGGACGCCGGCAAGTAGCTGCCCGGGTCCGCGGGAGGTCCGCGCCGGGACGACTCGGGCGCGGTGGTGCGTCCGGGAGGGGCTGCGGTGTTCGAGGCGTGCGAAGAGTGGGTCACCGAGTTGGCCGACCTCGAGGCCAGACTCGCCGATCCGGCCCTGCACGGCGATCCGCGGCAGGCAGGTGAGGTCGGCCGCCGCTACGCGGCGGTTCGTCCGGTGGTGCAGGCCTACCGGGACTGGCAACGGGCGCTCGATGACGAGCAGGCCGCTGCCGAGCTCGCCGCCGACGATCCCTCGTTCGCTGCCGAGGCCGCCCAGCTGCGCGCCGGCCGCGAGCATCTCCAGGAGGACCTGACGGCCCTGCTGGCGCCGCGTGATCCGCTGGACGACAAGGACGTCATCCTCGAGATCAAGGCCGGCGAGGGGGGCGAGGAGTCGGCACTGTTCGCCGGTGACCTGCTGCGGATGTACCTGCGGTACGCCGAGCGCCACGGCTGGCGTACCGAGATCATCGAGGCTGAGCCGTCCGATCTGGGCGGCTACAAGGACGTCGCGGTCGCGGTGAAGGCCAAGGCCGGTGCGGGCGTGGGGAGTTCGCCATACGCGCAGCTGAAGTTCGAGGCCGGAGTCCATCGGGTGCAACGGGTTCCGGTGACCGAGTCGCAGGGCCGCATCCATACGTCCGCCGCCGGGGTGCTCGTCCTGCCCGAGGCCGAGGAACTCGACGTGTCGGTCGACCCGGCCGAACTGCGGATCGACGTGTTCCGTTCCAGTGGACCCGGTGGCCAGAGCGTCAACACCACGGACTCGGCGGTGCGGATCACCCATCTGCCGACCGGCATCGTGGTCTCGTGCCAGAACGAGAAGTCCCAGTTGCAGAACAAGGACCAGGCCCTGCGCATCCTGCGTGCCCGGCTGTTGGCGCTGGCCGAATCCGAGGCCGCCCAGCAGGCCGCGGACGTACGGCGGTCCCAGGTGCGTACCGTCGACCGCAGCGAACGGGTCCGGACGTACAACTTTCCGGAGAACCGCATCTCCGACCATCGGGTCGGCTACAAGGCTCACAACCTCGACCAGGTGCTCGACGGCGACCTGGACGCGGTGATCAGCGCGCTGCTGCAGGCCGATGCGGCGGCCCGTGTGGGCGCTGCCGGCGCGGTGTCATGACGGCCAGTTTCGACGCCACCGCGCGTCCCGGTGGCAGCACCCGCGGTGGCCGCGAATCGCTGCGCGACGTCCTCGTGGACGCCGAGCAGCGGCTGGCCCGGGCCGGCGTTCCGTCGCCGTCGTACGACGCCGCGGCACTGGCGGCCCACGTGATCGGCGTGCCGCGGTTGCGGCTGCGGCTGCAGGATCGCCTCGGCGACGCCGAACGTGTCCGGCTCGAGCAGCTGCTGATCGCCCGGGCGGCCCGGGTGCCGTTGCAGCACCTGCTCGGGGTGGCCGCCTTCCGCCGTATCGAACTGCGGGTGGGGGCCGGCGTGTTCATTCCCCGCCCCGAGACCGAACTGGTGGCCGAGACCGCCCTGCGGCTGCTGCCCGTCGGCGGCGTCGCGGTGGACCTGGGCACCGGCTCGGGGGCGCTGGCGCTGTCGCTGGCCGTCGAGCGCCGCGACGTCGTCGTGCACGCCGTGGAACGGGACCCGGCAGCGATGGCGTGGGCGCGACGCAACGTGGCGGAACTGGCCGGTGATCTCACCGTGAGCGGCTCGCAGGTGCAGCTGCACCAGGCCGATGCCACGACCGCGGCCGACCCCGGTGGCCCGCTGTCCGGGCTGTGCGGTCGGGTCGACGTGGTGGTGTCGAACCCGCCCTACATTCCCGACCACGCCGTCCCGCGGGATCCCGAGGTCCGCGACCACGACCCGGCCGCGGCGCTGTACGGCGGGCCGGACGGCCTGGACACCGTGCGGGGGATCGCGCGGACTGCAGCGTTGCTGCTGCCGGCCGGCGGCAGCTTCGTGCTCGAACACGGCGACGAGCAAGGTGAGGCGGCGAAGCTGTCCGGCGTCCCCGGACTGCTGCGCGCCATGGTGGTCGACGACGAGCTGGCGCTGGCGCAGCACGGCCTGCCGGGGCAACCGGTCTGGTCACGCGTCGTCGACCGCGCCGACCTGAACCGCCGGCCGCGCTTCACGGTCGCCACCCGTGCCTGACTCCCGCTCGCGCACCTTCGACTGCGCGGTTCCCGGTGAGCGGGAGCGGGGCCTGCAGGCGGCCGCATCGGTCGTGCGGGCCGGCGGTCTGGCGGTCGTGCCCACCGACGTCGCCTACGGCCTGGCCACCGACGCCTTCACTGCCGCCGGTCTGCGACGGTTGCGTACGGCGAAGGCCCGCGGCCGCGACCTGCCCGTGCCGGTGCTGGTCGGCACGCTCGCCGGCGCGGAGGCCCTGGCGAGCGGCCTGCGGCCTGCGGCGCACGCGCTGATGACAGCGTTCTGGCCCGGTCCGCTGACGCTCGTCGCCCTGCAGCAGCCCAGTCTCGACTGGGCCGTGGGCGACGGCCGCACGGTGTCGCTGCGGATGCCGTTGCACCCGGTGGCGCTGGAATTGCTCGCCCGCACCGGCCCGCTCGCCGTGACCGGCGCCAACCGCGCTGGCCTTCCGGTACCGACCACGATGGCGCAGGCACGCGAACAGCTGGACACCGCGGTCGAGGTCTATCTCGACGGCGGTCCGGCGCTTCCCGGGGGCGGCAGCGCCGTCGTCGACGTCACCGGGCCCGAGCCCCGGCTGCTGCGACCCGGCCCGTTCGCCATCGACCTGCTGCGCGAGGTCGTCCCGACGCTGCAGGACGTGTCGGGCTGAGACGGGTGTGCCGATCAGCGGGGCGATCCCGGTCGCGCCGGTAGACTCGGCCGTCGGCGCGACCGGCCACTTGTCGGTCGCCGCGGGTCGTCACGGCCCGGACGCCGCACCCGAGGGAGATGCCATGGGCGACGTACCGTTCTGGGGACCGGACTTCGGCGCGCTGCAGCAGACCGACCCGGAGATCGCCGGCGTTCTGCTCGGCGAACTGGATCGGCTCCGGTCCGGCCTGCAGCTCATCGCCAGTGAAAACCTCACCTCGCCGGCGGTCCTCGCGGCGCTGGGGTCGACGCTGTCCAATAAGTACGCCGAGGGCTACCCGGGGAGGCGGTACTACGGCGGCTGCTCGGAGGTCGACCGCGCGGAGCTCATCGGCATCGAGCGCGCCAAGGCGTTGTTCGGTGCCGACCATGCGAACCTGCAGCCGCACTCGGGCGCCAGCGCGAACATCGCCGCGTACGGCGCCTTCGTGCGACCCGGTGACACCGTGCTGGCCATGAGCCTGCCGCACGGCGGCCATCTCACCCACGGCTCGAAGGTGAACTTCTCCGGCAAGTGGTTCGACATCGTCTCGTACGGCGTGCGCCGCGATACCGAGTTGATCGACTACGACGAGGTCCGGTCGCTGGCGCTGGCCCACCGGCCCAAGATGATCATCTGCGGTGCCACGGCGTACCCCCGGCTCATCGACTTCGCCGCGTTCCGGGCGATCGCCGACGAGGTCGGCGCGATCCTCATGGTCGACGCCGCGCACTTCATCGGCCTGGTCGCCGGCGGGGCGATCCCGAGCCCGGTGCCCTACGCCGATGTCGTCTGCTTCACCACGCACAAGGTGCTGCGCGGTCCCCGCGGCGGCATGATCCTGTGCCGTGCCGAGCACGCCGCCGCCATCGACAAGGCCGTGTTCCCGATGATGCAGGGCGGCCCCCTGATGCATGCGGTGGCGGCCAAGGCCGTCGCGCTGAAGGAGGCGGCGACGCCGGCCTATCGCGACTACGCCCAGGCCGTCATCGCCAACGCACGGGCGCTCACCGAAGGCCTGGCCGCCGAGGGGATGCGTCCGATCAGCGGCGGGACCGACACCCACCTCGCCCTGATCGACCTGCAGCCGGTCGGCGTCACCGGCGCCGAAGCCGAGGCCCGGTGCGACGCGGCCCGGATCACGTTGAACAAGAACGCGATCCCCTTCGATCCGCAGCCGCCGTCGATCGGTTCGGGTATCCGCGTCGGCACGCCCGCGGTCACCACGCAGGGCATGGCCGAGCCGGACATGAAGGAGATCGCCGCGCTG
This sequence comes from Actinomycetota bacterium, assembly GCA_004297305.1. NCBI lineage: Bacteria > Bacillati > Actinomycetota > Actinomycetota bacterium. The sequence continues at coordinate 153,745 of SCTR01000005.1, read as the reverse complement.
ATCGGGCGCGCGGTCCGCGACGCCGACGGCTCCGCGGCTGCCGATGTCGGTCAGCAGGTGGCCGCTTTGGTCGCTGCGCACCCGGCGTATCCGCGCGCCTGACGGGCCGGGCGGTTGCGCGAGTACCTGCTCTGCCTGGTCGCCGCCGCGGCGGTCACCTACCTGACCATCCCGCTGGTCCGGGTGCTCGCCCTGCGTTGGGGAGCGATGGCAGGGGTCCGCGACCGCGACGTGCACGACACCCCCACGCCGCGGCTGGGCGGCCTGGCCATGGCGGCGGGTCTCATCGCCGGGCTGCTGCTCGCCCGGCAGTTGCCGATGATGAGCGACGTCTTCTCCGGCGGCTCCCGGGAACCGGTGGCGCTGCTGTCCGGAGTCGTCCTCATCGTGGCGCTGGGGATGGCCGACGATCGGTACGAGCTGGACTCGGCGACCAAGCTGGCCGGCCAGGTGCTGGCGGCCGGGGTGATGGCGCTGCAGGGCATCGCCATCGTGTGGCTGCCGTTCGGCGGCGCCTTCGCGCCGGATCCGGTGATGAGCGTGCTGCTCACCGTGCTGGTCGTGGTCGTGACGATCAACGCCATCAACTTCGTCGACGGGCTGGACGGCCTGGCGGCCGGCATCGTCGGAATTGCGGCACTGGCCTTCTTCGCCTACTCCTACCTGCTGTCGGTCGAGCTGGGATTCGAACGCGCGACGCTGGCGACGCTGGTGTCGGCGTGCCTGGCCGGCATGTGCGCGGGCTTCCTGCCGCACAACTTCTTCCCGGCGCGATTGTTCATGGGGGACACCGGGTCCATGCTCATCGGCCTGCTGCTGGCCACCAGCACCATCACGCTGTCCGGCCAGGTCGACCCGACCGCCTTGGAGGGCTCGATCTTCCTGCCGGCGTTGTTGCCGGTGCTGGTCCCGGTGGCGGTGATCGCCGTACCGCTGCTGGATCTGCTGCTGGCCGTCGTCCGGCGTACCCGCGCCCGGCGCTCGCCGTTCTCGCCGGACAAACTCCATCTGCACCACCGGCTCCTGGAGATGGGCCACTCGCAGCGCCGCGCCGTCCTGCTGCTCTACGCCTGGACCGCGCTGATCGCCGGGACCGTGGTCGCGATGGCCTTCGTCCCGGTCTGGCTCGCGTTGGCCGTCGGCGGCGTCGGGATCGGGACGCTGCTGATCGCCGTGCTGCGCCGGCCCTGGTTGCGCTGGTCGGCACGGCAGGCCGCCTGACCTCACATCGTCTGCGGCCAGCGGCATCCGCCGCAGGCGACCAGCGCGCCCGGTGGGGACGGGCGGCCGGGACGTCGTCGCGGCGAGGTGGCCCGGGAGACGGAGGGCGGCAGTCAGCCCGACCTGAGAGTTCTGTTAGCCTGCACGCACCCGAGCACGGCCGGCGTTCTCAGCTTCGCCGACCGCGACCCGAAGGCAGGCCCCCTGCATGCGCAGCACCGACGCCGCGACCTTGCGGGGCGCAGCCGTGCCGACCGTCATCGTCGGGCTGGTCGCCATCATCGTCTCCGCGATTGCCGCGTCCGGCAAGGGTGCGCTCGGGGCGGTCATCGGTACGGCCGTCGTCCTCGTCTTCTTCTCCGCCGGCCAACTGGCCCTGCAGCGGGTGCTCGCGACTCGGCCGGAGCTCAGCCTGACCGTCGCGGTCGCGCTGTACACGGTCAAGATCGCCGTGCTGTTCGTGCTGCTGCTGCTCTTCCAGGACACGACGGCCTTCGACACCAAGGCTTTCGCGCTGACCGTCGTCGCCTGCACCCTCGCCTGGACCACGGCCGAGGTCGTCCAGCACACCCGCGCGAAGCCGCTGTACGTCGATCCGGTCGACGGTCATCAGCCGGGGGCGTCGCGATGAGCCGCCCACCGCAATTCGGCTGGGGCGGCGGGTGGTACGGTCTCGGCGCCACGAAGACAGTGATCGATCCGGACGAGGCCCGCCGCAAGGCAGTCGACCCCTGGTCCGTGGTCGGACTGATCATCACCGGAATCCTGCTGTACGCCGGCGGCGGCTGGCTGCTCGGCGGCTGGCTGGGATTCCGCGACGTCTTCGTCGCCGGGGGCGCGCTTCTCGGAGCGGCCCTCGCGATCTACCTCGTGTACGCCCGACTCGGAGCCCCACGGCCCGAGCCTGAGACGCGGCAGCAGGACCGATGACGGTCTGCTGCCTGGAGGTTGTCGCGGCCATGAGCACAGCACTGTGCGTCCTGCCATCGCCCTGCCCGCAAGGAGTTCGCGGTGGCTGCTGACGTCCTGCTGGCCGCCGGACTGGACTGCCACCTCGACGGGTGCAGCTTCCCGGCGCCGGGCACGGAGATCTTCACGTTCGGCGCGGTGTGGGAGTTCACGCTCTTCGGCCAGCACGTCGTGATCAACAAGCCGCTGATCGTGCTGTTCGGGGTCGTCGTCGTGATCGCCGGCTTCTTCCTCTACGCGTTCCGCCGGCCCCGGCTGGTTCCGCGTGGCGCACAGAACGTCGGCGAGGTCGGGTACCTGTTCATCCGTGACGGCATCGCCCGCGACATCATCGGCAAGGAGGGCGACAAGTTCGTCCCGCTGCTGTTCACGCTCTTCTTCTTGATCTGGGGCCTGAACTTCGTCGGGATCGTGCCGTTCCTGCAGATCCCGGTCACGTCGATGTTCGCGATCCCGGTCGCGTTCGCCGCGTTGGTCTATCTGCTGTGGGTGCCACTGGGCATCTATTCGCAGGGCGTCGGCGGGTTCTTCAAGTCGATGACGATGCCGCCGGACGTGCCGAAGGGGCTGTACGTCCTGCTGATCCCGATCGAGTTCCTCTCCAACCTCATCGTCCGGCCGTTCACGCACGCGGTCCGGTTGTTCGCCAACATGTTCGCCGGTCACCTGCTGATCACGATCTTCACGGTGTCCGCGTGGTATCTGCTGTCGGCCAGCATCATCGGCATCCTCGGGTCAGCCGCCTCCTTCGTCGTCACGATCGCGCTGACCGGCTTCGAGATGCTGATCCAGGCGTTGCAGGCCTACGTGTTCACCCTGCTCACCGCCGTCTACATCTCCTCGGCGCTGCACGCCGAGCACTGACGGGCACTGCTCACCAGGTTTCCCCCAGACCGGCGGAAGGGCCGCCGGCCGAAGAAGAAAAGGACAGGACATGACGGAGCTCATCGCCGAGGTCACCGGCTCCATCGGGTCGGTCGGCTACGGTCTGGCCGCCATCGGTCCCGGCATCGGTATCGGCATCATCTTCGGCCAGGGTGTGCAGGCCATCGCCCGCCAGCCCGAGGCGTACGGCGTGATCCGGCAGAACATGATCCTGGGCTTCGCGCTGGCCGAGGCGCTCGCGCTCATCGGCTTCGTCGCCCCGTTCGTGTTCGGCAAGTGACGAACCGCTTCTTCGCGGCGACCTCGACGAGCTGAGGAACGATGCAGAACCTCCTGGCGGCCAGCGCCCACTCCGACGTGCCGAACGTTCTTGCTGTGCCCGTGCACGAACTCGTGATCGGGCTGATCTCCTTCTTCGTCGTCTTCGGCCTGCTGGCGAAGTTCGCGCTGCCCAAGATCAAGCAGACGCTCGCCGAGCGGACCGAGGCGATCGAGGGCGGCATCCGGCGCGCCGAGGAAGCGCAGGCGGAGGCCAACCGGCTGGCCGAGGACTACCGGGCGCAGCTGGCCGAGGCTCGCAACGAGGCCGCCGCGATCCGGGCGCAGGCGCAGGCGGACAAGACGGCCATCATCGAGTCGGCCCGCGCCGAAGCGGCCGAGGCAGCGGCGGCGGTGACGGCCCGCGCGGAGGCGCAGCTGCAGGCCGAGCGCGCTTCGATCCTCAACGGGCTGCGCCGCGAGGTCGGGGACCTCGCGGTCACGCTGGCGGGCAAGGTCGTCGGCGAGAGCCTGTCCGACGACACCCGCGCGGCCGCGACGGTCGAGCGGTTCATCGCCGACCTCGAGCAGCAGGCGGAGTTGTCCGCCGAGGGGGCCGTGCGCTGATGATCGGAGCCAGTCGCGACAGCCTCGCGGCCTTGCGGGAGTCACTGGACTCCCGCCGGCTCGAGGCCGGTTTCGACCGCGTGCCGGCCGACCTGCTGGCCGTGTCGGACCTGTTGTCGCGGGAGACGTTGCTGCGCGCGGCTCTGGCCGACTCCGGCCAGAGCGAGCAGGCGCGCACGGCATTGGCGAACGAGGTGCTGGCCAGCCGGCTGGCTCCGACGTCGCTGGCCGTGGTCGTCGACGTCGTCCGCGCCCGGTGGTCCGAGCCGGGCGATCTGGTGAGCGCCCTGGAAGAGCTCGGCGCGCAGGCGGCGTTCACCCTGGCCGAGGCCGACGGCAGCCTCGACCGGGTCGAGGAGGAGTTGTTCCGGTTCGGGCGGGCAGCCGCGGCGAACCCGCAGTTGCAGATGGCCTTGACCGACCCCGGACTCAGCAGTGCGGCGAAGGCCGGGATCGCTCGCGACCTGGTCGCCGGCCGGGTCGCCCCGATGACCGCCCTGTTGCTGGAGGACCTGGCCGGGCATCTGCGCGGCCGCCGCGTGGACACCGCCGTTGCGCAGCTGTGCGACCTCGCTGCCGCCCAGCGGCAGCGGGTCGTCGCCGAGGTGACGGTCGCCGTACCCCTCGCCGCGGACCAGGCCCGCCGGCTCGCGGCGGCACTGAGTGTGTTGAAGGGCCGGCAGGTGCGTCTCAACGTGACCGTTGACCCGGCCGTGCTGGGCGGCGTGTCCGTGCACGTCGCCGACGACGTCATCGACGGCACCGTCGCCACCCGCCTTGAACAGGCCCGCCGCGCGCTGACCGACTGACCGCCCCGACCAGGACCGAGACGACCGCCGCCCTGCCGGGCGACCGACCGACCAGGAAGCAGGACACCATGACGGAGCTGACGATCCGACCGGAGGAGATCCGGGATGCGATCGCGCGGAACGTCGCGTCGTACTCGCCGCAGACCGCCCGCGACGAGGTGGGCCGGGTCGTCGAGACCGGTGACGGCATCGCCCGGGTCGAGGGCCTGCACTCGGCCATGACCAACGAACTGCTGGAGTTCGAGGGCGGGCTGCTGGGTCTGGCGCTCAACCTCGACATCCGCGAGATCGGTGTCGTGCTGCTGGGCGACGGCTCACGGATCGAGGAGGGTCAGACGGTCCGGCGGACCGGCGAGATCCTGTCGGTCCCCGTCGGGGACGGCTACCTCGGTCGCGTCGTCGACCCGCTGGGCAACCCCATCGACGGGCTGGGTCCGATCGCCGCTGAGGGCCGGCGTGCCCTGGAGCTGCAGGCGCCCACCGTCGTGCAGCGGCAGCCGGTCAAGGAGCCGCTGCAGACCGGCATCAAGGCGATCGACGCGATGACCGCCATCGGCCGGGGCCAGCGGCAGCTGATCATCGGCGACCGGCAGACCGGCAAGACCGCGGTCGCCGTCGACACGATCATCAACCAGCGCGAGAACTGGGCCAGCGGCGATCCGGCCAAGCAGGTCAAGTGCGTGTACGTCGCGATCGGCCAGAAGGGCTCCACCATCGCCGCGGTCAAGGGCGCCCTGGAGCAGTACGGCGCGATGGAGTACACGACCATCGTCGCGGCGCCGGCCAACGACCCGGCCGGCTTCAAGTACCTCGCGCCGTACACCGGCTCGGCCATCGGCCAGCACTGGATGTACAACGGGCAGAACGTCCTCATCGTCTTCGACGACCTCAGCAAGCAGGCCGAGGCGTACCGCGCGGTGTCGCTGTTGCTGCGCCGCCCGCCGGGCCGCGAGGCGTACCCCGGTGACGTGTTCTACCTGCACTCGCGGCTGCTGGAGCGCTGCGCGAAGCTCAGCAACGAGCTCGGCGGTGGCTCGATGACCGGCCTGCCGATCATCGAGACCAAGGCCAACGACGTGTCGGCGTACATCCCGACCAACGTCATCTCGATCACCGACGGCCAGTGCTTCTTGGAGTCGGACCTGTTCAACTCCGGTGTCCGCCCGGCCATCAACGTCGGTATCTCGGTGTCCCGCGTCGGCGGCTCGGCCCAGATCAAGGCGATGAAGGCGGTCGCCGGCCGGTTGCGGCTGGACCTGGCGCAGTTCCGTGAGCTGGAGGCGTTCGCCGCCTTCGGCTCCGACCTCGACGCGGCCAGCAAGGCCCAGCTGGGCCGCGGTGCCCGGCTGGTCGAGCTGCTCAAGCAGTCGCAGTACAGCCCGTTCCCGGTCGAGCGCGAGGTCGTGTCGGTCTGGTCGGGCACGACCGGCCAGCTCGACGACGTCCCGGTCGAGGACATCCGCCGCTTCGAGGCGGAGTTCCTCGACTTCGTCAGCCGCCACCAGCCCGGGGTGTTCGAGACCATCGCCTCGACCCGGGACCTGTCCAGCGACACCGTGGCGCTGCTGGAGTCGGCGGTCGCGACCTTCAAGCGGCAGTTCACCACGACCGCCGGCCACACCCTGGTCAACGACGAGCCGGTCGAGGCGCTGGCCGGCGAGCAGATCGACCCGACCCAGATCACCCGCGTCGTGCGGCAGGGCTGAGCGGCCGGTATGGGTGCGCAGCAACGCGTCTTCCGGCGGAAGATCCGCTCGGTACAGGCGACGAAGAAGATCACCAAGGCGATGGAACTCATCGCCTCGTCCCGGATCGTCAAGGCGCAGCAACGGGTCACCGCGGCGTTGCCGTACACCCAGCGGCTGGCCGCGGCGATCAGCGCCGCCGCGTCACACACCGCGGGCATCGAGCGGCATCCGCTGATCGCCCCGCACGGGCAGTCCACGCGGGCGGCCGTGCTGATCGTGACCGCCGACCGCGGTCTGGCCGGTGCGTACTCGGCGAACGCCCTGAAGGAAGGCGAGGCGCTCACCCGGCACCTGCGCGAGGAACGCGGGCTCACCGTCGTCCCGTTCCTGGTGGGGCGCAAGGCGGTGGCGTTCTACCGCTTCCGGGACCGTGAGGTCGCCGCGGAGTGGACCGGCTTCTCCGAGCAGCCGTCGTACGCCGACGCCAAACTCATCGCCGACACGTTGCTCGAGCGGTTCCTGTTGCCCACCGCCGAAGGCGGCGTCGACGAGATCCACGTCGTCTACACGATGTTCGAGTCGATGGTCACCCAGCGGGCGACCGTGCGGCGGATCCTGCCGCTGGAGGTCGTCGAGCAGGTCGTCGACACCCACGATTCGCCGGCCGGCCATGGTCCGGAGGGCGGCAAGCCGATCTTCCCGCTGTACGAGTTCGAGCCGTCGGCCGAGTCCGTGCTGGACGCCCTGCTGCCCAAGTACATCGAGAACGTCGTGTACACCGCGCTGCTGTTGTCCGCGGCGTCCGAACTCGCCGCTCGCCGCCGGGCGATGAAGTCGGCGACGGACAACGCCGAGGAGCTCATCAAGACCTACACCCGGCAGGCCAACCAGGCCCGTCAGGCCGAGATCACCCAAGAGATCAGCGAGATCGTCGGCGGCGCCGACGCTCTGGCGTCCGCCACCGCAGGAAGTTGAGGAAGGCCATGACCGCAACGACCCAGTCCGCCACCGGTGTCGGGCGCGTCGCCCGGGTGACCGGCCCGGTCGTCGACGTGGAGTTCCCCGTCGAGGCCATGCCCGAGCTGTTCAACGCGCTCACCGTCGAGGTGTCGTTCGCCAGCGGGGAGCAGGAGGCGACCGCGCGCACCCTCACCCTCGAGGTGGCGCAGCACATCGGCGACAACATGGTGCGGGCGATCTCGATGCAGCCCACCGACGGCCTGGTCCGCGGTGCCGATGTCGTGGACACCGGTGCGGCGATCTCGGTCCCCGTCGGCGACGTGACCCTCGGGCACGTGTGGAACGCGCTGGGCAAGCCGCTGGACGTGCCGGAGTCGTCGCTGCAGATCACCGAGCGCCGGGGGATCCACGCTCACGCGCCGTCCTTCGACCAGCTGGAGTCCAAGACCGAGGTCTTCGTCACCGGCATCAAGGTGATCGACCTGCTGACCCCGTACGTCAAGGGCGGCAAGATCGGCCTGTTCGGCGGCGCCGGCGTCGGCAAGACCGTGCTCATCCAGGAGATGATCAACCGCGTCGCCGAGCAGTTTGCCGGTGTCTCGGTGTTCGCCGGAGTCGGTGAGCGCACCCGTGAGGGCAACGACCTGTTCGGTGAGATGACCGAGTCCGGCGTCATCAACAAGACCGCGCTGGTCTTCGGCCAGATGGACGAGCCGCCCGGTACCCGGCTGCGGGTCGCGCTGTCGGCGTTGACGATGGCCGAGTACTTCCGCGACGTGCAGAAGCAGGACGTGCTGCTGTTCATCGACAACATCTTCCGCTTCACCCAGGCCGGCTCCGAGGTCTCGACGCTGCTGGGCCGGATGCCGTCGGCGGTGGGGTACCAGCCGACGCTGGCGGACGAGATGGGCGAGCTGCAGGAGCGGATCACCTCCACCCGCGGTCACGCGATCACCTCGCTGCAGGCGATCTACGTGCCCGCCGACGACCTGACCGACCCCGCGCCGGCGACCACCTTCGCCCACCTGGACGCCACGACCACGCTGTCGCGGCCGATTTCGGAGTTGGGGATCTACCCGGCCGTCGACCCGCTGGACTCGACGTCGCGCATCCTCGACCCGCGGTACGTCGGTGACGAGCACTACGCCGTCGCGGCGCGGGTGAAGGAGATCCTGCAGCGCTACAAGGACTTGCAGGACATCATCGCGATCCTCGGTATCGACGAGCTGTCCGAGGAGGACAAGGTCCTGGTGGGCCGGGCACGCCGCATCCAGCGGTTCCTGTCCCAGAACCTGTTCGTGGCCGAGCAATTCACCGGCCAGCCGGGCTCGTTCGTCCCGGTCGACGAGACCATCGCCTCGTTCAAGGCGCTGACCGAGGGTGCCTACGACCACCTGCCGGAGCAGGCGTTCTTCCTGTGCGGCGGGGTCGAGGACGTCGAGCGCAACGCCGCCAAGCTGGCGGGCTGAGGTCGTCGTGGCCGAACTTCAGGTCGAGGTGGTCGCCGTCGACGGCAGCGTCTGGGACGGTGCCGCTCGGATGGTGGTCGCCAAGACGATCGAGGGCGACATCGGCATCCTGCCGGGGCACGAACCGGTCCTCGCGTTGCTGGCTGACGGCGTGCTGCGGATCCAGACTCCGGACGGAGCGACGATCGCCGTGGCGGTGCACGAGGGTTTCTTCTCGGTGGACTCCGATGTCGTGTCGGTGCTGGCCGAGAGCGCCGAGCTGGGCAGCCAGATCGACGTGGCGAGCGCCGAGGCGGCGCTCGCGGCGGCCCGAGCCGCCACCGACGACGACGGTGGTGCGGCGGTCCGCCGCGCCGAGTCGCAGCTGCGAGCTGCCGGCGCGCTGGGGCACTGAGCCACGGGCGATCACGGCGCCCGACGAAGCAGGGGGAGCGGATGGCCGGCGAACGCACGTACCCGGTGTTGCCCTGCGCGGACCTCGATGAGGCGCTGGCGTTCTACGCCGCCCTCGGCTTCACCGTCAGCTTCCAGCAGCGTCGTCCCAACCCCTACGCGGTGGTCGAGCTGGACGACATCGCGATCCACCTGTCCGCCATCGACGGCTTCGACCCGGCGACCTCGTACGGCAGCACGATCATCACCGTCGCCGAGCCCGACGAGCGCCACGCCGCCTTCAAGGCGGGGCTGCGGGCACGATTCGGCAGGGTTCCGGTCAAAGGGATTCCGCGGCTGCTCCCGCCGCGGCGCAAATCGGGCACCGCGACCGGGTTTTCGATAGTGGACGTCGGTGGCAACTGGCTGCGTTTCTACCGCACGGGCTCAGCCGATGACCAAGCAGCGCAACGGCGATCCGGCCTCGGCCGGGTGATCGACGTCGCCGCGCGGCAGGGGGACGCCCGCGGCGACGCCGCGCAGGCGATCGCCGTACTCGACGCGGGGTTCCTCCGGCACCCTGACGCCCCGCCGGCGGACCGGTTCGAGGCTCTGCTCTACCGGGCGGAGCTCAAGGCGCGCCTGGATCTGGACGCGGCCTCCGACCTCGCCGCGGCAACGGCACTGCTCACCGAGCACGATCTGGGTGCCGACGCGGTGTCGGCGTTGGCGGCCGCAGCCGAGTCGACAGGCTCCTCGACCAGCTAGCCCGGTTCGGCGGCTGTCCGATCGCCCCCGGGCTGCCACAGCACGTCGCCGGCACCGTCGGTGTTCGCGCCGCGGGCGAGGATGAACAGCAGGTCGGACAGCCGGTTCAGGTAGGTCGCGGTCAGCGGATTCATGCTCTCGCGGTGCTCTTCTAGTGCCCGCCAGGTCGCCCGCTCGGCGGTGCGTACGGCGGTCCGCGCGACGTGCAGCAAAGCCGCGCCCGGCGAGCCGCCCGGCAGCACGAAGGACCGCAGCGGCGTCAGCCGGCCGTTGTGGTCGTCGCAGGCGGCCTCGAGCGCATCGACGTACGACGGCAGGACGCGCAGCGCCGGGAAGGCGGGGTCCGGGACGACCGGCGTACACAGGTCTGCGCCGACGTCGAACAGTTCGTTCTGGATCCGGGTGAGCAGGCCCCGCACGGTCGGCTCCAGCTCGCCGAGTGCGAGGGCCACGCCGATGCGGGAGTTTGCCTCGTCGACCTCGGCGAAGGCGACCAGCCGGCTGTCGTTCTTCGACGTCCGGCTCATGTCCCCGAGCGCCGTCGTGCCGTCGTCGCCGGTCCGCGTGTAGATGCGGGTCAGGTTGACCATGCGCGCAGCGTAGACCGCCGGAGTTGCCCCATTCGGCGCACTCCGGTTGCGCGGCGCCGCCTGGCTTCCGGCCTACGATTCCCGGCATGACCGAGGTCCGCGCGGCTGCGCTTCGCGTGGTCGGCGGCTCGCGCCTGGCCGGGCAGGTGAGCGTCCCCGGAGCGAAGAACAGCGTGCTGAAGCTCATGGCCGCCGCGCTGCTGGCGCAGGGCCGTACGACGCTGACCCGGGTGCCGGACATCCTCGACGTCACGATCATGTCCGCGCTGCTGCGACGGCTGGGCTGCGCGGTGGACCACGACCCCGGCCGCGGCGAGGTCCGCATCGACGTACCGGAGCGGCTCTCGCACCGCGCCGACTACGACCTGGTCCGGCGGATGCGGGCGTCGATCTGTGTGCTCGGTCCGCTGCTGGCCCGATGCGGCGAGGCCGACGTGGCGATGCCGGGCGGCGACAACATCGGCTCGCGCGGCCTGGATCTGCACGTCGCAGGCCTGCAGCGGATGGGTGCGCAGGTGCGCAGCGAGCACGGGTACCTCGTCGCGGCCCGGCGGCGCCGGCTGCGCGGCGCGTCGATCTGGCTGGACTTCCCGAGCGTCGGGGCCACCGAGACGCTGCTGATGGCCGCGGTCACCGCGCAGGGCACCACGGTGATCGACAACGCGGCCCGGGAGCCGGAGATCATCGACATCGCCCGGATGCTGGAACAGATGGGCGCCAAGATCGACGGCATCGGGACCTCGACACTGCAGGTCGACGGTGTCGATGCGCTGAGCCCAGTGGTGCACCGGACGTTGCCGGACCGCATCGTCGCCGGCACCTGGGCGGTCGCCGCCGCGCTGACCGGGGGCGATGTTGTGGTGCGTGACGCGACGGCGTCCCATCTGGAGATCGCTTTGGACAAGCTGACCACCGCCGGCGCGCAGGTCGAGCTGGTCGACGACGGGTTCCGCGTCCGGATGGACCGCCGGCCCACCGCGGTCGACATCGTCACGCTGCCCTATCCGGGATTCCCGACCGATCTGCAGCCGCAGTTCATCGTGCTCAACGCCGTGGCCGAGGGCACCGCGATGGTGACCGAGAACCTCTTCGAGGCGCGGTTCCGCTTCGTGCACGAACTCGCCCGGCTCGGCGCCGACGTCCGCACCGACGGGCATCACGCGCTGGTGCGTGGCCGGGACCGGCTGTCCGGGGCACCGGTCGAGGCGACCGACATCCGCGCCGGAGCCGCGCTCGCGTTGGCCGGTCTGGTGGCCGACGGGGTGACCGTGGTGCACGAAGCGCACCACATCGACCGGGGGTACGACCGGTTCGCCGAGCGGCTACGGCAACTCGGGGCGAGCGTCACCGTCCAGGACGGTACGAGCGGGAGCGGGGCCGATCGTCTGCCCTCGGAATGATTCGGGGCCCGTCGGATCGCTCGTGCTCGACCCTGCCTGATCTACCCTCCTCGCATGGTGGGCGTCGCCGCGGAACAGGCCTCGGTCGAGGGGGCTGTCGAAGCTGAACAGACTGTGTCGGCTCGACCGGCCCGGCAGCAGCCCGAGCAGGAGGGGCCCGACCTGCCGGACAGTGTGATCGCCCCCGACGACCTGGCGCTGCTGCTGTACCGCGCTGCGCAGTCGATGCGGCTGCGGATGGACCGCATCGCGCGGCACTGCGGGCTGGGCGACAGCCGGGACTGGGTGGTGCTGGCGGTCCTCGCCGACTCCGAGCAGCCCACCCAGCTGGCGCTCGGACGCGTCGTCGGTGTCGACAAGACCACGCTGACCGCGGTGCTGGACCGGCTCGAACGCAACGGTCTGGTACGGCGCCGCCCCGACCCGCATGACCGGCGGGTACGGATCCCCGAGGTCACCGACGCCGGGCGCGGCGTGGTCCGGCGCGTCGAGGTCGCGCGGGCGGATCGGGAGGCGGAGGCCGTCGACGGGCTGAGCGCCGCCGAGCAGGACCTGCTGCGCGAGGTACTGCTGCGTCTGGTGACGACACCGGCCGCCTTGGGCTGACGCAGCAGCACGGGTACACCCGCCGTGGGTTGCCCCGGCCGGACGGCGTCAGGCGCTCGGCGCGCCTGCGGCATCGCGAGCGCCTGCGGCATGGCGAGCGCCTGCGGCATCGCGCCACTCGCGGTCAGAAGAGCCGCAGCCCCGGGTCGTCGGTGCCGCGCAGCGCTTCGTAATCCAGGACGACACACCGGATACCCCGGTCGGTGGCCAGCGTGCGCGCCTGCGGCTTGATCTCCTGCGCAGCGAACACTCCGGTGACCGGGGCGAGCAGCGGGTCGCGGTTGAGCAGGGCAAGGTAGCGCGTGAGCTGTTCGACGCCGTCGAGTTCGCCGCGGCGCTTGATCTCGACGGCCACGCTGCGGCCGTCGGCGTCACGGCACAGCAGATCGACCGGGCCGATAGCGGTCGGGTACTCCCGCCGTACCAGCGTCCAGCCTTCCCCGAGAGTCGACACGTGCAGGGCCAGCAGCTGCTGCAGATGAGCCTCCACGCCGTCCTTCTGCAGGCCGGGATCGACCCCGAGCTCGTGGTGGGTGTCGTGGACCACGTCGTGGACGGTGACGACCAGCCGTTCCAGCGATCGGCTGGTCACCGTCCAGGTGCCCCGGCCGTCCGCGTCGGTATCCACGACCAGCTGGCACGGCGCGCTCATCCAGTTCAGCGGCTTGTACGAGCCGCCGTCCGCATGGATCAGCACGCTGCCGTCGGCCTTGACCAGCAACAGCCGGGTGGCCTCGGGCAGGTGGGCCGAGACCCGGCCGGAGTAGTCCACGGTGCACCGGGCGATCACGAGTCGCACGGCGGAACGCTAGCGTTGCCGGGCGGGTTGCAGCGCTGGGGAAGCGCTTCGACGGTGGGGACGGATCGGATGGGACGACGTAACCGGCGGCAACCGGAGTCCGGCGGCGCCGGGCCGTTGGCCTGGTCGGCGCCGGTCACCGAAGAAGGCCCCGACGGCAGCTGGGTGGTCCGGCCGGTGAGCGGCGCCGCGGCAGCCAAGGTCTACCGATGCCCGGGCTGCGATCACGAGATCGCCGTGGGGGTGCCGCACGTGGTGGCGTGGCCGGCCGACCGGCCTGACGGCGCCCAGCTGCGGCGGCACTGGCACACTCCCTGCTGGTCGGCGCGCCACCGCCGACGCCCGCGTTAGTCCAGCGCCGGCCGAGCCGGAGGGGATCAGCCGTGCCGCCCATCGTCGCCAACTCGGTGCTGCCGGCTCACCGCGAGCCGCTGTCGCTGCTGACCGGCGACGGGCTACGGCTGGTCGGTGAACTGGCCAGTCCGGTCGCCGGCCGTCCCGTGGCCACGCTGGTCTGCGTTCACCCGCTGCCGACCGCCGGCGGGATGATGGACAGCCATGTCCTGCGCAAGGCGGCATGGCGGTTGCCCGCGCTGGTCGGTGTCGCCGTCCTGCGCTTCAACACCCGGGGGACGTCCAGCGCGGCCGGGACCAGCGAAGGGACCTTCGACGCCTCGGGGGCCGAGGGACTCGACCTCGCCGCGGCTATCGCTGAGGTCGGCCGGCGCGGCCTGCCCGCGCCGTGGCTGCTGGGCTGGTCCTTCGGTACCGACGTCGTGCTCCGCCACGGCGACCGCGACCCGGTCCGCGGCGCCATCCTGCTGTCCCCGCCGCTGCGATGGTCGACCGACGACGATCTCGACCACTGGGCCGGCTCCGGCCGGCCGCTGGTCTGCCTGGTGCCGGAACTGGACGACAACCTGCGGCCGGACGACGCGCGGGCGCGGTTCGCGCGGGTGCCGCAGGCTGTCGTGGAGGGCATCGCGGGAGCGCGGCATCTGTGGCTGGGGGAGCCGTCGGTGCGGACCGTCCTGGACCGGGTCGCCGACGTGGTCGTCCCGGGTTCGGCGCCGTTGCCGCGCGAGTGGGACGGGCCGGCGACGCGATGGGACGACCTGGCGGCGATCGACGGCGGCTAGCCTGCAGCGGTGATCGTCGATCTCGGGTACGACGACGTAGGTACCGGCCCGGCCGTCGTCCTGCTGCCGGCGTTTCCCTTTCCCCGGCAGATCTGGCAGGCCCAGCGCGACGCTTTGGCGCAGCAGGGCTGGCGGGTGCTGACGGTGGACCTGCGCGGGTTCGGCGAATCGGCGCTGGGCGACGACGAACCCGCTCTGCCGTACCTCGCCGGCGACGTCCTCGCGCTGCTCGAACGGCTGCGGATCGACCGCTGTGTGCTCGGCGGGGTGTCGATGGGCGGCTACGTCGCCATGGCGATGCTGCGGCAGGCGCCCGAGGTGGTGGCCGGCCTGCTGCTGGTGGACACGAAGGCCACGGCGGACAGCCCCGACGCCGCGGCGGTACGGCGACAGGAAGCCGACGCCGTCGACGGGTCTCGCTCGACGCAGCTGCTGGCGCAGTCGCTGCCCTCGCGGCTGCTCGGTCCGGTGACGCGGTCGCAGCGTCCCGAGCTGGTCGACCAGGTACGCGACTGGATCGCCGCCGCGAGCCCCGCGGCGGTCGCGTGGGCGCAGCGGGCCATGGCGACCCGGCCGGACTCCCTCGACGTGCTGGCCGCGCTCGGGGTGCCGGCGCTCGTGCTCTGGGGTGAGGACGACGTGGTCAGCCCGCAGGCGGAGCAGGCAGCCATGCTGGGCGTCCTCAGCCGGGGGACGGCCGTCGCACTGCCCGGCGTAGGGCACCTCAGCCCGTTGGAGGCGCCCGAGGCCGTCACGGCCGCGATCGCCGGGTTCATCGGCCCGCTGCGCCCGCCGTACGTCTAACCCGACGTACGTCGAGGACCCCGCCGTACGGCGACGAACCGGGCGGGTCAGGAACCGATGGCGGCGGCGATCATTTCGGCGTATGCGTGCATGCCCGGCCCGGTCAGGTGGACGCCGTCGGCCACGAAGTACTCCGGATGCCCGGTGGACACCGCACGCCAGTCGGCGATGACGGCGTTGGGGAAGCGGGGGACCACGGCGGCGATCGTGGCGTTGTTGTCGTCGCGCCAGGAGCGGGGGACCGCATCGTTGATGATCACGACGCGGCTGCGGTCGGCGAGGGTGGTGAGCATCGTCGAGAGCATGTCCTCGGGCACCACGCCGTTGGTCCCGGTGTGGATGACGACGACCGGCGCGAGTTTGCCCGCGGCGGCGAACTTCTGCACCCGCGCCAGGATCGTGCCGGTCTGCCGGGCGACGGCGGCGTCGATGGCGATGCCGGGGAACTGGGTTCGCAGCGTGGTCCGGGCGCCCAGCATCACCGAGTCGCCGATCCCGGTGACCGTGCCCACCGCGGGAGCCGTGGTCGGTCCGGAGTGCGGGGTCTGACCGGTCCCGGGCGGCGGGTCGCCCTTGCCCGGGTCGGTGCCCGGATCGGAGGTGTCCGGACCGCCGAGCTCACTGGTGCCCGGATCACTGCTGCCCGGATCACTGTCGCCGGGGTCGGCGCTGCCCGGGTCGGCGCTGCCCGGGTCGGCGGGATCGTCCAGGCTGACCGACTCGATATCGACACCGCCGAGCGCGGCGGCGTCCGGGGCGGGAGCAGTGGCGAGACCGGCGGCGATCGCGACGACCGCGATCGAGCCGGCGACACCCACCACCGCGGCGCGGCGCATCGCTGCGGCCCGGCGGACCGCGTCGCTGTCGCGAACGGCGTGCCACCAGCGGCCGAGGACCCCGCGCCGTACCGGGAGTTCGACGAAGCGGTACGAGAGGTCGGCTATGACGGCGGTCAGCCCGAACCGCAGGGCCAACAGTGCGAAGCCGTCCACCGGGAGGTCCAGCTCGGGGCGGGTCACCAGGAAGATCGGCCAGTGCCACAGGTAGAGGCCGTACGACCGCTCGCCGATCCAGCGCATCGGCGCCACGCCGAGCCACCGGCCCAGTTGCGCGCCGGGATGGCTGGCGGCCGCGATGAGGATCGCGGTGACCACAGCCAGCACGAGGAAGCCGCCCCGGTACAGCGCCGGCGCGTACTCACCGACGCTGAGGAAGATCGCCACGACGGCCGCCAGCGCCAGCAGGCCGACGGCGTCGATCGCCGCCGCGGCGCTGGGCTGCAGCCGTTCCCGGAAACGATCCGGGCGCCAGACGGTGGCCAGCGCCGCACCCACCAGCAGGCCCATCGCGTGGGTGTCGGTGCCGAAATACGCCCGGCTGGGATCGTGGTCGACCGGGAAGCCGTACCGGACCGACACCACGGCCATCCAGATCGTCGAGGCGATCGCCCCGACGACGGCCACGATCATCACCGCGCGGCGGCCGCCCCAGCGCAGCGCTGCGAACGCGATGACCGGCCAGATCAGATAGAACTGCTCCTCCACCGCCAGCGACCACAGGTGCTTCAGCAGCGGCGGCCGGCCGATCGCCTCGAAATAGGACTGGTCGGCGAGGATGTACCACCAGTTCGTGACATAGCCCAGAGAAGCCGGAATGTCCTGTCGCACTTGCGATGCGGCATCCCGGACGAACCACGCCGCGGCGATGCCGACCACCAACAGCATGAGCAGCAGTGCCGGGAGCAGTCGGCGTGCGCGGCGGAGGTAGAAGGCCTTGAAATCGATGCCGCCCCGGCGGGCGTATTCGGTGAGCAGCAACGACGTGATCAGGAACCCGGACAGGACGAAGAAGACGTCGACCCCGAGGAAGCCGCCGCGGACCCAGCTGACATCGCCGTGGTAGAGCATCACCCCGACCACGGCGATAGCCCGCAGCCCGTCCAGTCCGGGCAGGTAGCGCAGTCCGCGGTGCTCGGTGCTGACCGGCCCGGTGGCCGAGCCGGTCGCGTTCGACGATGTCCCGGTCGCCGAGGCCCCGGTCGAGGCCGTCCCGGTCGCGGTCACGCGGCCTCCTCGGGGCTGGACAGCGGGACACCGGACGCCGGAGCCGGACGGACAGCGGCAGCCACCGCTCAGCGAAGCGCCGACGGACTCGCAGCACAGCTGACGGCGATGGCGGAGCCGGATTCCAGGACGGCCGGGGCGACCGTGTGGTTCCGGCGCGGCCCATGGTACGAGGCCGCACCGACTGTCCCGGGCGTGGCGCGGCCAGATTTCACCCGTCGAGACGCGTCGCCACCTCGACCTGCGGTCGAGGCCGAAGCCTGACCCTGTCGTTCACGTCGAGAACTCCCCGTTGCCAGCGCCGGCAGGGCGGTCAGGCGTGCGGAGCGGCAGCGTGATCCGCGGACCCCGGTTCACCGTGAGCGTCCGCGGCTGCCTCGACCAGCTCGACCAGAACCCCCCCGCAGTCCTTGGGGTGAACGAAGTTGATACGGGATCCTGCGGTGCCGCGCCGCGGGGTGTCGTACAGCAGCCGTACGCCGGCTGCCCGCAACCGGGCCGCGGCGGCCTCGACGTCGGTCACGCCGTACGCCATCTGCTGGATGCCGGGACCGTTGCGGTCCAGGAACTTCCCGATCGTCGAGTCCGGTGTCAGCGGCGCGAGCAACTGCACGTACGAGCCGCTGTCCCCGACGGCCAGCATCGCCTCGCGGACGCCCTGCTCCTCGTTGACCTCCTCGTGAACGACCTGCATGCCGAACGCGCGTGCATAGAACGCCGTGGCGGCGTCCAGGTCGGCCACGGCGATCCCGACATGGTCGAGCCGAGTCACGAGTGGTCCGAGGGTGCCGCCCAGGTCTGCGCCGGTGTCGCCGTCTGCCCCGCTCATTGCTTGCTCCCGCTGGTCGGTGGATCTCGTCGTGGATCGTGGTCGGTCAACCCTGCGGTACAGTTTCCGGTCGATATCGTCTCAGCCCGCGGCTGCGGGACCTGGAGGGGCTCATGTCGGGCACGGTGATCGTCAACGGGGCTCGTACGCCGATCGGCAAGCTCCTCGGTTCACTCAAGGGGAAGTCGGCGCTGGAACTCGGCGGCATCGCCATCGCCGCGGCGCTGGAGCGCTCCGGCGTCGCCGCGGACCAGGTCGACCGCCTGATCATGGGCCAGGTCCTGCAGGCCGGTGCCGGCCAGATGCCCGCCCGTAAGGCCGGCGTCCTCGGCGGGCTGCCGCTGACCGTGCCCTCCATGCTGGTCAACCGGGTCTGTCTGTCGGGCCTGGAGACCATCGCGCTGGCCGACCAGTTGATCCGCGCTGGAGAATGCGACGTGGTGGTCGCCGGCGGCATGGAGTCGATGAGCAACACGCCGCACCTGCTGCTGAACTCGCGGGAGGGCACGAAGTATGGCGACGCCGCCCTGGTCGACGCGATGAACTACGACGGGCTCGACGACACCTTCGACGGGGTGGCTATGGGCGCGCTGACCGATCGGGTCAATCGCGAGCGTCACCGCTTCACTCGCGAGGAGCAGGACGAGTTCGCGGCTGCCTCCCACCAGCGGGCCGCCGCGGCCGCCAAGAACGGCCTGTTCGACGCGGAGATCGTGCCGGTGTCGGTGCCGCAGCGGCGGGGCGAACCGATCGTGTTCTCCCACGACGAGGGAGTCCGTGCGGACACCACTGTCGAGTCGCTCGCCAGGCTGAAGCCCGCCTTCGCCGCCGACGGCACCATCACCGCCGGCTCGGCGTCGCAGATCTCCGACGGCGCGTGCGCCGTGGTGGTGATGAGCAAGGCCAAGGCCGAATCGCTGGGCCTGCCGTGGCTGGCCGAGATCGGCGCGCACGGCAGTGTCGCGGGTCCGGACAACTCGCTGCAGGAGCAGCCGGCAGAGGCGACCCGCCAGGCGTGCGCCAAGCAGGGGATCGACGTCGCCGACCTCGATCTGCTGGAGATCAACGAGGCGTTCGCTGCGGTGGGTATCGCCTCCACCCGTGCGCTGGGCGTCGACCCGTCCATCGTGAACGTCAACGGCGGCGCCATCGCGCTGGGCCATCCGGTCGGCATGTCCGGCGCGCGGGTTGCGCTGCACCTGGCCCTCGAGCTCGGCCGCCGCGGCGGTGGCACCGGAGTCGCTGCGCTCTGCGGCGGTGGCGGCCAGGGCATCGCGCTGGTCCTCACGGTGCCGTCGGCTTCGTCTTAGCGGGCGGCTGGCCGGACCGCTGCAGGCTGGTCTACCGACCGTTGCCTGCCGCGGCGCGCTCAGGCGGGAACTGGGGCGAGCGCCTCGACCGGTGTGGCCACCGGCGGGACCGGCATGGTCACCGAGCCGGCCGCGGCACGCAGCCAGACCGCGGAGCCGTCGCCCAGCGCCGCCGCCCTCGCCTCGGCGCGGGTCATGACGACCTGGACGACGTCACCGGCCACCTCGACGTCGAAGCGCATCTCGAAGCCCACCCGGACCGCCCGGACCACCCGCCCGGGTAGGGCGTCCGGCACCGGCGACGGATGAACCTCGACGTCGTGCGGTCGCACGAGATGACCGTCGAGCCGGGTGACGGCGCCCAGGAAGCTCATGACGAAGAAGTTGGCGGGTTCGTCGTAGAGCTGATCGGGACTGCCGACCTGCTCGATCCTGCCTTCGTTGATCACGACGATCTCGTCCGCGACCTCGATGGCCTCCTCCTGGTCGTGCGTCACGAAGACGGTCGTGACCGGGATCTCGTCGTGCAGGTGGCGCAGCCACTCGCGCAGTTCCTTGCGCACCTTGGCGTCCAGCGCGCCGAACGGTTCGTCCAGCAGCAGCACGGTGGGCTGTACAGCGAGCGCGCGGGCGAGCGCCATCCGCTGCCGCTGGCCACCGGACAACTGCGCGGGCAGCCGGTCGGCGAACTGCTGCAGGTGGACGAGTGTCAGCAACTCCTGCACGCGCTCGCGGATCTCGGCCTTGGGCGCTTTGCGGATCTCCAGGCCGAACGCGACGTTGCGGGCGACGGACATGTGCTTGAAGGCCGCGTAGTGCTGGAAGACGAAGCCGACGTTGCGCTTGCGAGCCGGCACCTTGGTCGCGTCGCGGCCCTCGATCGCGATGGTGCCGTGGTCGGCGTCCTCAAGTCCGGCGATGATGCGCAGCAGCGTGGACTTCCCGCCGCCGCTGGGACCCAGCAACGCGGTGAGCTGGCCGGTGGGGATGGAGACCGACACGTCGTCCAGCGCGACGAAGTCGCCGTAGCGCTTGCCGACCCCGGTGACCTCGATGCTCATGGTTGCTCCTTGTCGCGCTGGCCGGTGCGGGGCTGGTCGCTGCTGGGCTGGTCGCTGCTGGGCTGATCGGTACGGCGCTGGTCGGTGTGGCTGTGGCCGGTCCTGCCGCCGGGTACGGCACTCATCGTTGCCTCGACGTGTCCGGTCGCAGGAACGACACCACGATGATGCACGCGACGGACACCGCCGCGAGCAGGAAGGCGACGGAGTAGGCCGCGCCCTGCTGGAAGTCCTGGTACTTCTCCTCGACCAGCAAGGTCGCCGTCTGCGTCTGGTTCTGGAAGTTGCCCGACACGACCTTGACCGCACCGAACTCACCCAGCGAGCGGGCGAGGGTGAGCACGAGGCCGTACACCACAGCCCACTTGATCGCCGGCAGCGTCACGCGGCGGAACGTCTGCGCGGCGCTGGCGCCGAGGCTGGTCGCAGCCTGCTCCTGCTCGGTGCCGATCTCCTGCAGGATCGGTACGACTTCCCGGATGACCAACGGCAGCGAGACGAACGCGGTGGCCAGGATCATGCCGGGGATGGCGAAGATGACCTGGAAGCCAGCGCTTTCCAGCGCAGGACCGAACCAGCCGTCCCGGCCGCCGTAGACGAGGATCAGCGACAGCCCCACGACGATCGGCGAGACCGACAGCGGCAGGTCGAGCAGGGCGCTCAGCGTCCGCTTGCCACGGAAGTCGTAGCGCACCAACAGGATCGAGATGCCGACGCCGAAGACGGTGTTCAGCGCGACGGCCGCCAGCGAGACGAACACGGTGAGCCGCAAGGCGAACAGCACGGTCGGGTCGGTCAACGCCTCCCACACTGGCGCGAGGCCGGTCGCGAAGGTGTGTTGCACGATCATGAGCACCGGCCAGCCCACGAGCATGACCAGATAGACGATCACGATCGCCCGCAACAGGTAGGCCAACGGTCCCCTGCGGCGGCGGGTGCGCGCCGTACGCCGGGCCGGGCGATCGGCCTGCGGCCGGGGCGCGGCGATGGTGTCAGCCACGCTTGGCCACCCTTCGTTGGATCACGTCGAGCACCACGATGACCAGCAGCGACACCGCCAGCAGCACCGTCGCCACGGCGGCCGCCGAGGCGGTGTCGCCGTTCTCCAGGTACGTGAGGATGCGGACCGAGCCGACCTCGGTACGCATCGGGAGGTTGCCCGACAGCAGGACCAGCGAGCCGTATTCGCTCACGCCGCGGGCAAACGACAGCGCGGCACCGGCGGCGATCGCGGGAACGAGCGCCGGCAGGATGATCCGGCGGAACGTGGTGAACCGGTTGGCGCCCAACGACGCAGCCGCCTGCTCGACCTCGGGGTCCAGTTCGGCCAGGACCGGCTGCACGGTGCGCACGATGAACGGCAGCGTGACGAAGAGGAAGGCGAGGAAGACCGCCGCGCGGGTGTTGGCGACGTTGACGCCGATCGGGCTCTGCGGGCCGTACAACGACAGCAGCACCAGTCCCGCGACGATGGTCGGCAGGGCGAACGGGATGTCGATGAGGACTTCCAGCGCTCGCTTGCCGAAGAAATGATCGCGGACCAGGACCCACGCGATCAGTGGGCCGATCACGATGTTGATCACGGTGACCAGGCCGGCCTCCGCAATGGTCAACTGCAACGCCGAGAGTGTCTGCGGGTTGCTCAGCGTCGCCCAGAACTGCTCCCAGCCGCCCTTGGAGGTCTGTACCAGCACGGCGGCCAGCGGGATCAGCGCGAGGATGCTGAACCAGATCAGCGCGACGCCGAGGCCGACACGGGACGGCAGCGACAAGCCGACCGTGCCGGCCGGATGGTGCCGAGGCACCTTCCGGCCGGCACGAGGTGCAGCCGTCTGGGTCGTCACGACTTGCCGGTCTGCTGCTGGATCTTGGTGATGATGCCGTTGGTGGTGTCGAAGTACTTCTTGCTGACCGCGGACCAACCCTGGAAGTCGGTGTCGATGGTGAGCAGCTTCTTGGGCGCCGGGAACGGGTTGGCCGGGTCGTTGGCTCCGGTCACGGTGACCGACACGCTCTTGTCCAGCGGGCGGAAGCCCTTCTCGGCGTAGGCAGTCTGCCCGTCCTTGCTGAGCGCGTAGGTCAGGAAGGTCGCCGCCTTCGGGTTGCTGCCGACGGTGACGGCGGCGGGGTTCTCGATGAGCAACGTGGTGTCCGGGATGATGTAGTCGAAGTCGGCGTTGTTCTGGCGCGCCAGGATCGCCTCATTCTCGTACGAGATGAGCACGTCACCGGTGCCGCCCTGGAACGCGGTGGTCGCGTCGCGACCGCTGCCGGGCAGCGCCACGGTGTTCTGGAAGAACTTGGTCAGGAACGCCGTCGCATCGGCCTCGCTCCCGCCGTTGGCGGTCACGTGACCCCAGGCGGCCAGGATGTTCCACCGCGCGGCGCCCGACGAGCCCGGGTTGGGGGTGACGATGCCGACGCCGGGCTTGACGATGTCGTCCCAGCCCTTGATGTTCTTGGGATTGCCTTTGCGCACGACTAGCACGACCACCGAGTCGGTGAGGATCCCCTTGGTGGGCCCGTCGTCCCAGGTGTCGGCCACGAGCTTGGCGTCGACCAGCCGGGTCACGTCTGGCGTGATCGAGAAGTGGACCAGGTCGGCCTTGAGGCCGGCGGCGACCGCGCGGCTCTGGTCGCCGGAGGCGCCGTACGACGTGGTCCAGGTGACTCCGGCACCGTCAGGCGTCTTGCCCCACAGCGCCCGGACTGCGTCGTTGCCGGCCTTCGGGACGGCGAACCCGACCAGCGACAACTGGGTCGGCGTGGCACCGGTGCTCCCGGACGAGCCGCAGGCGGCGACGGCGAGCACGGCGGATGCCGCGGCTGCAACGCCGGCCAAACGGATGAGCTTTCGTCGGGACATCGGGGCGCCTCCAGATCGACATGTTGTAGACAAGGTCAGTGGACAATAGCGAGAACGTGGTCTCTACGCAAAATCCACGATGTGGCGGCAGGTCGCCCGGGACGGCGGGTCCCGGTTCTGTGCTGACCGGCGGCCATCGGGGAGGATGGCCGGGTGAGCAACCAGTTCTCGATGCGAGGCGCCGTCGACCTCGGTGCCATGGCCGCCGCGCGGCAGGCGCAGGAACAAGCAGCTGCGAGGGCCAGGACCGCCGCCGCGGATCCGGCAGCCGGCGCCGGAGTCGTTCTCGACGTCACCGAGGCCACCTTCCAGGCCGAGGTGATCGACCGCTCGTTCCTGGCGCCGGTGGTCATCGACCTCTGGGCGACCTGGTGCGGCCCCTGTACGGCGCTGTCGCCGGTGCTGGAACGGCTCGCCGAGCAGTACGCGGGCGGCTTCGTGCTGGCCAAGGTGGACGTCGACGCCGAGCCCGGTATCGCCGCGGCCTTCAAGGTCCAGTCGATCCCGAGCGTGTTCGCCGTACTGAAGGGACAGCCGATCCCGCTCTTCCAGGGCGCACTGCCCGAGCCGCAGGTCCGCGCCTACCTGGATGAACTGCTGCGGGTGGCCGAACAGAACGGTGTCGTGGCGAGTGCGGCCGCCGGCGGTACGCCGCCGGCGGCCACCGCGGAGGTGGAGCCGCCGGCCGACCCGCTGCTGGAGGCCGCGTTCGACGCGGTGGACCGGGGCGACTGGGATGCTGCCGATGCGGCGTACGCCGCGATGCTGGCCGCCGACCCGCGCGACAAGACCGCGCAGTCCGGTCGCGCGTTGGTCGGCGTGCTGCGGCGCGCGGAGGGACTCGACCCGCAGCAAGCCCGTGACGCCGCGCTGGCCGCGCCGGCGGACCTCACGGCGCAGCTGTCCGCCGCAGACGCACTGCTCGCATCCGGCAGCGTGGCCGAGGCCTTCGACCTGTTGGTGGCTGCGGTACGTCGGTCCAGTGGCGAGGACCGAGACGCGCTGCGGGCGCGACTGCTGGAGCTGTTCGAGGTCGTGGGATCCGAGCACCCGGCGGTCGCCCCGACCCGAGTGGCGTTGGCCAACGCCCTGTTCTGACGCTAGCTATCCTGGAGCCGGCCGTCCGGAAGCCCCTGCTCCGGCGCCGGCGACACCGGCTGGTGCGGTTCGCCTTCAGCCCGGGCGGCGATGGTGGTGCGTGCTTAAAATACGGCGATGCCGCGCCACCCGCACCCGTCTCGTGCCGTCGCGGCGCGTGACTGGGTCTGGCGTGACTTCCAATGGGTGTCGCTGGTCGGCCCGGTCACCGCGACCGAACCCGCGTCCTACCGTGCCGCGCTGGCCGCACTCATGGCGGCCGACCCGGACCATCCGCTCGTTTGCCGGTTGGACCGCGATCGGGGCCGGTGGGTGCCGGTTCCGCCGGCTCGGCGCAGCGCGCACCTGGCGGCGATGGTGGTCCGGTTGGATACCGCGTCACCTGCCGGCGCCGCCGAGGACCTGATGCGCGCACCCCTGGACGACGTGCCTTTCCGGATCGCGCTGGCCGACGGCATCCTCGGTTTCCGGATCGCTCACTCGCTCGGCGACGTCCGTGCCGCGTACGACATCTTCGGCGCGATCCTGGACGCGACCGCGACCGACGGGACGCCCAGCGCACTGCTCGAACCCAGCGAGCCGCAGCCGATGCGGACGGCGCTGACCCGGACCTTCGGCCGGGACTTGCGTCGTATCCAGGCCGTTCGTGCCACCCGTAACCGGCCCGCCGCGCCACGGCGGCCGTCCCAGCCGTGGCAGCCGTCGTACGCGGTGGAGACCGTCTCCGGTCAGGCGCCGGCGCTGCGGGCGATGAAGGCGTGGCGGCGTGATCATGCTTCCGGCGTGTCGATCACGTCCCTGCTGTACGTGGCGGTGTGCCAGGCGCTCGTCGAGGTCGGGCTGGCCCCGGCCTGGGACCGGGCCGGCAGCCTGTTCGACCTGCGCCGCTACGTCGGCCAGCGGGTCCGGGTCGACGGCAACATGGTGTCCGCCTCGGGCCGGCGCTTCACCGATCTCACCGATCCGGCCGCGGTGCAGCAGGATCTGCAGGCCGAAGGGGAGTCCGGGCTGCCGCTGCTGGCTGCCGCGGAGTGGATCGCCATCGATGCGGTCAAATGGCGGCTGCGTCCGATAGTGAGCCGGCTGCGTCCGCAAGCCGGGATCGTCGATCGGGTCCCGGTTCCGGCCGCGCCGGAACTCTCCCTGAATTCGATGGGCCGCGTCCGTGCCTGGCCGGCGGTGCCGTGGTCGGCGCCGGAGTCGGACCGGTGGTGGCTGGTCGCCGGCGAGGCCCCGGCGCCGGAAGCGATGATGGTCGCGGTCCATGAGGACGGCGCCAACTTCCACGTCACGATGTCGTTCCACGAGTCCACATTTCAGCGATCCCTTGTTGCCCAAGCACTATCGCGTGTGGTGCAGCAGCCGGCCGAGTTGCTCGAGGCGGCTGCCGTCCGACGTACGGCCTAGCCGTACCTCCTCCGAACGGCTGATCGCCGCGGCTGTTCGGCCCCCGCGATAGCACCGAACGGCTAACTCCCTTCCAGCGCAGTCGATTTCGCCGTTTCGCCACGCCCTCGTTCCGCGCTGGTTACCGAGGTGACGCCCGTCACCCGTACGGCGCAACGACAACGCGGCCTGCCGGTCACCTTCTGTCAACACTCGGCCGCGTACCGGCGTGGCGCTCACCCGCTGTGGTGGCTTTTCACCCGTTCGGACGACCCCGAGGCCCTCGCGTTTTACGCAGGGGTAACGGCAAATGCCCTAGTGTTCCTAGCGGTCGGGCAGGCCGGTTCGGGGCGGCAGCCAATGTCCGTTGAGGGGCGGACATGAGCGGCCTCCGAGGGGTGGATCCCAGAGATCCGACAATGTTTGGGGGTTCGTCGTGTCACGCAAGGTTTGGAAGGCGTCCGGTCTTCGCAATGTCCACGCGCCGCGCGTCAGCGTCGTGGTGCCTGCGCGCAACGAGGCGCGCAACCTCGAGCTCGTGCTCCCCGAGCTGCCCGATGTCCACGAGGTGATCCTCGTCGACGGGCACTCCACCGACGACACGATCGCGACCGCGCAGCGGGTGATGCCGTCCATCAAGGTGGTGCAGCAGACCCGCAAGGGCAAGGGCAACGCGTTGGCGTGCGGCTTCGCCGCGGTCACCGGCGACATCGTGGTCATGTTCGACGCCGACGGCTCGGCCGATCCGGCCGAGATCAAGCGGTACGTCGATGCCCTGGTCTGCGGCGCGGACTTCGCCAAGGGCAGCCGGTTCTGCGACGGCGGCGGCAGCGAGGACATCACGGTGCTGCGCCGGCTGGGCAACTACGGGCTGAACACGACGACCAACGTGCTCTTCCGTACCCGGTACAGCGATCTGTGCTACGGCTACAACGCTTTCTGGGCCGACATCATCCCAGTCCTGGACCTGCCGGCCACCGACGTGCCGGCGGCCGCGGGAGAGATGCTGTGGGGCGACGGTTTCGAGATCGAGACCCTGATCAACTGCCGCGTCGCCGCGGCCGGCCTCACGATCAGCGAGGTGCCGAGCGTCGAGCGGCTCCGGGTGCACGGCGAGAGCAACCTCAACGCCGTCAGCGACGGACTGCGCGTGCTGCGCACGATCCTGTCCGAGAAGCGCCGGGCCCGTCGTACCGCTGCCCGTCCGGTCCTCACCCCGGCACCCGCTCCGGCACAGGTCATCGACCTCACCGATGGCGCTACGCTGCGGCTTCAGCCGTTGGAGGAGCTCGCCGGATGACCCAGCCGACCGTCTCGGTCGTGGTCTGTGCCTATACCGATCGTCGTTGGGCGGACCTGTCCGACGCGGCGGCGGCGGTGGCCAAGCAGCTGGGGCCAGCGGACGAGTTGGTCGTGGTCATCGACCACAACGACGACCTGCTGGCCCGTGCCCAGGCGGAGTTGCCGGCGACCCGGATCGTGCCCAACGAACAGACGCGGGGGCTGTCCGGCGGACGCAATACCGGTGTGGCGCAGTCGAGGGGCGACGTCGTCGTCTTCCTCGATGACGACGCCGTACCCGAAGCGGGCTGGCTGGAGGCGTTCCGGGTCCGGTTCGCCGATCCCGATGTCGTGGCCGTCGGGGGAGCGGTCGAGGCGGAATGGGAGACCGGCTCGGCACCGCGCTGGTTCCCGGCGGAGTTCGGCTGGGTCGTGGGCTGCGACTACGTCGGGCTGCCGGAGGACGGCGAGCAGATCCGCAACCCGATCGGCGCCAGCATGGCGATCCGGCGAACCGCGCTGGAGACGGTGGGCGGGTTCTCCGATGCAGTCGGCCGGGTCGGCGCACTGCCGGTGGGCTGCGAGGAGACCGACCTCTGTATCCGCGTCCGGCAGGCCATGCCGGCCGCCGCCGTGGTCCGGGACACCACCGCCGTGGTCCGGCATCGGGTGCCGGCTGCCCGCCGCCGATTCCGCTACTTCGTCAGCCGCTGCTACCACGAGGGCCGGTCCAAGGCGATCCTGTCGGCTTCCGTGGGCGCCACCGACGGCCTGTCGTCCGAACGCAGCTACGCGACCAAGGTGCTGCCACGCGGGACGCTGCGCCACGCCGGCGCGATCCGGCGCGGCGACCTGTCCGGGCTGGCCCGCGCCGCGGCCATCCCGGTGGGCCTCGTGGTGACCGCGACCGGTTACGCCAGCGCGACGTTGCGCCGCTCCGCCCGGGTCTGAGGGCCACAGCTCGGAGCATCGTCGAGTGGCGGGCAACCGCGGCCTCCGCCGTACGGCGCAGCAGCCGGCCGTTCCACCGATCCGGACCTGACCCGGGAATCACCGTTGGCCGTCGTTCGTCCAGGCCAGCGACACATGCCCGGCGTCGGCTCCGGTCCGGTGGCAGGATCGGCTCTGCCGAGTGACCGGTGGCCGTGCGCTCGATTCCGGCGTGGCGCGGACCGTGCGCGACACGACAGCTGCACGACAGCCGTAGCGCGGCACGCAGCCGCGTGACCAGACCAGACTGCGTGACGACAGTAGAGGAGCGACTGTGGCCCCGTCCGAGGCGGCCGGCGCCGGCAGCACTGCGCCGGCGTTCCGTCCCATCGACTGTCTCGACCTCGAGCTCAGCGAACCGTGGCCGGAGTTGCCGACCGACGGCACCCGGGACCTGCAGGTCCTGGTCCGGCTGCACGGCGAGCCGCTGGGCGGCGTGACAGTCGCTGACCTGCCGGCGGGCGACCCGGCGGACCTGCTCGCCGAGCGGATCGCCGCGGCGTACGCCCGGCAGATCGCCGCCCACCTGCGAGCTGACGGCCTGCCGGTCGAGGGGACGACCGTCGACGGCCGGGGAGATTGGGCGCTGTTGTCGGCGGCCTGCCGGGCATCGGATGTGAGCACGTGCCAGCGGCGGCTCGAGCCGGGCACGCCGGCGCCGTTGGTCAGCGTGGTCGTCTGCACGATCGGGACCGAGAAGCGGCTGCCGGACTCGCTGCGTGCCCTGCTGGCCCAGGACTACGAGCCGTATGAGGTCGTCGTGGTCGACAACGCCCCGGACAACCCGACGACCCGGACCCTGGTCGAGCAACTGGCCGACCCCCGGCTGCGCTATGTACCGGAGACCCGTCGCGGATTGTCGGTGGCCCGCAACACCGGATTGGCCGCGGCGCGCGGCGAGCTGGTCGCCTACACCGACGACGACGCCATCGCCGACCGCGGCTGGGTGCGCACCGTGGCGGCGGTGTTCGCCGAGGACCCGCGGGTGGCGTGCGTGACCGGTCTGGTCCTGCCGGCCGAGGCTGCGACCCAGGCGCAGGCGTGGTTCGAGGAGTTCGGCGGTTTCGATCGGGGCTACCAGCGGCTGGTATGGCGGCTGCCCCGGCTCACCGGCCCCACCGACGCGCTCGGTCCCGCCGGTGACGGCGGCCCGGTGTTCCCGTACTCCGCCGGTTACTACGGCTCCGGCAACAACATGGCGTTCCGGCGTGACGTGCTCGTGGCCATGGGCGGGTTCGACGTCGCCCTGGGTGCCGGCAGTCTCGCCAAGGGGGGCGAGGACCTCGACGCCTACCTGACGGTGCTGCTGGGCGGCGGCGTACTGGTCTACGAGCCGCGCGCCATGGTCCGGCACTACCACCGCAGTGACTACGACGCCCTGCGCACCCAGATGAAGAACTACGGCATCGGGCTGACCGCGATGCTCGCCAAGCGGGTCCTGACCTCGCCGCGCGAACTCGGCACGATCGCCGCCCGGGTTCCTGCCGGAGTGAAGCGGTTGCTGGATCCGGGCTCGACGAAGAACGAGAAGAAGGGCGCGCAGTACCCCCGGGAACTGACCCGGCTGGAACTGTTCGGGTTCGTGGCCGGCCCCGCGCTGTACGTGCGAGCCCGGGTCGATGCCCGGCGGCGGGGCCTGCGGCCTGACCGTGCCACGGCGGGCGCGGCGGCCTGACCGTGACCGCAGCGCCGGATACCTCGGCACCGCCCGCCGCTTCGGCCGCGGCGGCGGCCTCGGGTTCGCGAGCCCTGGATCTCGCGCCGGTGCTGCGCTGGCTGCGCTACCGGGCGACCACCGTCGCGGGGGTCCTGGTCGTGGCGGCCCTCCTGGTCGGTGTGGTCGCCTTGACCCGGGTTGATCCGGAGGCGATCGCGGGCCGGGGACTGGTCGATGCGCTGCCGCGGATCTACTGGCCGACGATCGCGGTCCCGGTGGTGGTGCTGGTCTGGGCGCTGCGGCGTTCGACGCAGGCCACGGTGTTGCTGGTCCTGGTCGTGACCACGCTGGCGGTGCTGCTGCATGCCGCCGCCAACATCGCCGAGGACGTCGCGCGATTCCCCGTCGCCTTCCTGCACGCCGGGTTCGCCGACTACATCGGCCAGACTGGCCAGACCCTGCCCCAGCTGGACGCCCGCTTCAGCTGGCCGGGTTTCTTCTCCGCGGCCGGAGCCCTCACCGAACTGGCCGGGTTCGACGCTTCCACCGCGTGGCTGCGGTGGGCACCGATCGCCATGGTGCTGGCCTACCTGCCGGCCGTCTACGTCCTGTTCCGCGCGCTCAGCGAGGGCTGGCGGGCCGCCTGGCTTGCGGTCGTGGTGTTCATCTTCGCCAACTGGGTGGGGCAGGACTACTTCGCCCCGCAGTCGGTGAACCTCTTGCTCTACCTGAGCGTGATGGCACTGGTCCTGACGTACTTCCGACGGCGAGATCCGGGCTGGATCACCCGGCTGACCGCACCGGTCACGTCGCGCATTCCCAAGATCAGCGGCTGGCTCGGCCGCTCCCGGGACCGCGCCGACCTGCCGCTGTCGGCCCCGGCGCGAATTTGGCTGCTGGCGGTTTTGCTGCTGGTCTTCACAGCGATGGCGGCCAGCCACCAGCTGACGCCGATCCTGCTGTCGGCGACGCTGTGCGGCCTGGCGTTCGTGGGCCGGCTGCGGCCCTGGCTGCTCGGGGTCGCCGCGGGCCTCATCGCGCTGGCGTGGATCAGCTTCGGCGCCGAAGCATTCTGGGTCGGGCACATCGACGAGATTTTCGGCGGCGTCGGCGAGGTGGGGAACGTCATCGACCAGGGCGTCCAGAACCGCGTCGTCGGGAGCCCCGAGCACCTGGACATCGCCCGGGTGCGGATTCTGTTCACGCTGGCGATCTGGGGCCTGGCGTCGTTGGGCTTCCTGCGGCGCTGGCGGTCCGCCGGCAGCATCGATCTGGCGACCGCGGTCCTGTTCGCGACCCCGATGATGATGATCGCCGCGCAGAGCTACGGCGGCGAAGGACTGCTGCGGGTCTTCCTGTTCTCGCTGGCCGGTGCCGGCCTGCTGGTCGCGCGGCTGTTCATCCCGGTCCGGGTGCTCGGCCGGTGGTCGGCGGCCGCGCTCGCGGCGGTGCTGCTCGCCCTCACTCCCGGGTTCATGCTCGCCAAGTACGGCAACGAGTCCTTCGAGCGGGTGACCGCCTTGGAGTTGGAGGCCATCGACGTGGCGTACGACGTCGCGCCGCAGGGCAGCATGATCGCGGGGATCACGACGTACATGCCGTGGCGCTACCGCGACGTGGCCGACCACACCTATGCCGGCCTGCTCGACGTCGGACTGGACGACGAGGCCAAGCTGCGGGAGCTGATCGAGACGATCCCCACCGAGATCGTGCTGGTGGTCACCCGCGGCGGCATCGCGTTCGCCCACGAGAACGCCAACACCACGCCGGAGCAGATCGACGCGGTGCTGGCCAGGCTGGAGTCGCAGGCCGGCTTCAAGGAGGTCTACGCCAACCCCGACGGCGCGGTGTACGTGCGCCCGGCGCCCGGGTCGACACCGGCGCAGGCCGCGGCAGCGACCGCGCCGGTCGCCGGACCGGTGGCGGCCGGCTTGACGGCGACCGGGGCCACGGCCGCCGGATCGACTGCCGCACGATCGACGGCAGGGGAGGCCAGCGGTGGCTGACGACCACTCCTCGGTGCACAGTCACCATTCGCCGCCGGCCGGTGGCCAGCCCGGCAATGCCTCAGCTGCCGTTCCGGAGCCCGGGTCGCAGCCGGTGCCGATCGTGTTGCCGCGGCAGCACGGCGTCCTGGTTGCGGGCCTGGTGGCGGTGTGGGGGATCGCCGCGGTGCTGGTCGATCTGACCTCGGCCGGGCCGGTGCTGCGGTTGCCGGTGGTGGCCGCGTTCGCCCTACTGGGTCCGGGCATCGCCGTGGCGACCGCGCTGGGACTGCGGGGCCCGGTCGCCGTGGTCGCGGCGCTCATGGTCGGGCCGTCCTTCCTCATCGTGGCCAGCCTGGTCGTGCTCTACGCCGGGGTCTGGTCGCCGCAGTGGGTACTGGATGCCTGCGTGGTCGTGGTGCTGATCGCGGCGGAGGTCACCCGCCGTACCGACCGTGCCAACCGCCGGCGTATCCGCGAAGGCCTTCCGG
Organism: Actinomycetota bacterium; assembly: GCA_004297305.1. Lineage (NCBI taxonomy): Bacteria > Bacillati > Actinomycetota > Actinomycetota bacterium. Next base: position 121,364 of record SCTR01000005.1, on the reverse strand, counting down.
CACAGTCGTTGACAGCCGTCTTCGCCCGCTACGGGCATCGCCAGTTGCAGCCCGGTGAGCAACGGTGAACGGCGAGGTCGTGGACGACTCGGTCCTGGCGCACCTGTTATCGAATCGAGCGGCCGGTGTCGCCGCGGTGGTCCTGGTACTCGCGTTGTTGCTGCTGGCGATGGCGCTCGGCGAGGCACGTTCGCGGCGGCGGGGGCTGCGGTGGGCAGTGACCGGCCTGGCCCTGCTCGGCACCGCCGGCGTGGTGTTCCTGATCGGCATGCGTTTCGTCACCGTGGCCGGGTGACGGCGATGACGCCTAGCCGCATCCCGCGGTTGCGACCGGGGTTGCTGGTCAATGCCTTCTCCCTGATGGCCACCACGATCCTGACCGCCGTCCTCGGGCTCGCCTTCTGGGCGCTGGCAGCCCGGGTCTATCCGGTCACCACCATCGGTGAGAGTTCGGTGGAGATCTCGACAGCGACGCTGCTGGCGACGCTCACGCAGCTCAATCTCACCCGGATCTTCGCCCGCTTCGTCCCGGTGGCAGGACCGCGGACCAAGGCGCTCATCATCGGCGGTTACGGCGTGACCGCCGCGTTCGGCACGATCGTCGGGACGGTCTTCGTCGTCGTGGGCTTGGGCGACGAGTTCCTGCCCTCGACGTTCAACCGTGTCATCTTCGTCATCGGTGTCCCCATGATGACGCTGTTCGCCTTGCAGGCCGCGGCGCTGATCGGACTGCGGGCGTCGGTCTGGGTGATGGTCGAGAACACCGTGTTCTCGGTGGCGAAACTCCTGCTCCTGCCGGTCCTCGCCCTGCTGGCGACCGACTCCGGGATCTTCCTGTCGTGGATGATCCCGCTGGTCGTGGCCTTCGTCGTGGTCCACGTCCTGATGTCCTCGCGACTGATACCCGCGCACGAGGCGCGCAGTGAGGGCAAACACGAACTGCCGGACCGGCGCGGTATGGCGTCGTTCGTCACCGCGGAGTACGCCAGCAGCATCGTGGAGAGCCTCGGCACGCTGCTGCTGCCGCTCATCGTGCTGACGGTGCTGGGCAGCGAGGCCAGCGCGTACTTCTACATGCCGTGGCTGATCGGCTCGACGTTGAACCTGTTGCTGGTCAACATCGCGATGTCCTTTGGTGTGGAAGCGGTGTCGCATCCGGAGCAGACCGGCACGCTGGCGCGCCGCACCATGCGTCTCATCATCGGGGCGACCGTCCCGGCGACCGTCATCGGCATCATCGGAGCACCGTTCTTCCTGTCGATCCTCGGTCCGCAGTACGCCGAGAACGGCACGACGTTGTTCCGCCTCATCCTCGCCGCCCTGCCGTTCATCGGCATCTATTCGTTCTACGTCACGTTTGCCTGGATCGAGCGGCGGGTCTGGTGGCTGTTGGGCCTGCAGACCGTGGCGTCCGGAGCGACCCTGGCGATCAGCGGCCTGCTGATGGGCTCGCAGGGCATCAACGCCGTCGGTATCGCCTTGTTCGTGACCTGGACGTTCCTCGGCCTGGCGTCGATCTACCCGGTGAGCAAGCGGCTGCGCCAGCTGTGGCGCCGGCCGCCGGCCGACGTGGTCAGTGCCGAGCCGGACACCGATCGCGCGACCGTCGTCGAACCGTCCTAGCGCGCGCGGCCGGTCAGCCCGGCGGCCGCTGGCGTCCGGCCTCGCCCAGGGCCCAGCAGGCCGCCGCAGCGCGTCCTGCAATCCCTGGACCGCCCGGCGTCCGCTGTGGCCCGGGGCCGTCCGGCGTCACCGGCCGGACCGGTGAGCGCTCGATCGTCCTAACGGTGGGTTGACCATCCCGAACCGCGCCCTAGGCTCGACAGGTCCTGAGAAAGATCTCAGCCGCTGGTGTTTGTAGGACTCAGTAGGGCGACGGTCGACCAGCGGACGGTCGGCGCAACGGCGCAACGGCGCGCCGGGGGGTGAGCATTGCGGATCGTCCTGAATACCCGCGAGTTGGCACCGCTGGGCGGCATCGAGGTGCAGTTGTTCCAGGTTGCGCGGGAACTGGCGCTGCGGGGGCACGACCTGGACGTGCTGTGCCGGTCTGACACCGGCCCGTTCGCGGCGCAGTACCACCAGCTGGCCCGCTCGGTGAGCGTGGTGCCGAGTTTCGACGTGGCGCGTCGTACGGCGGTGATCGACCTCGCGCGCATCGCGCCGGCCGTGGCTCGGGTCCGCGACCGGCACGGCGACGTGTTGTACCTGAGCCGGATCGAAGAGATCGTCTGGGCCCAGCTGGCGAGCCGGTTTGCCAGGATCCCGTTGGTGTGCCACCTGCACCACGTGACCGGCTACGCGCCGGACCTGCTGGTCCGCCTGCTGAGCGGGGTCGACCACATCGCGGCGGTCTCGCAGTTCCTGAAGGAACGCTACGTCGCGCTCGGGCTGTCGCCCGACCGGATCACGATCATCCCCAACGGCGTGGATCCGGACGAGTACGCCGTCGCCGACGAGAGCATGCGACTGAAGGCCCGAGGTGAGTTGGGCCTGCCACCGGACGCGTTCGTCGTCCTCTGCTACGGCCGGGTGATCCGCCAGAAGGGCGTCCACGTTCTCGTGGAGGCGTGGCGGCGGCTCGGGCTCGATCCGGCGCACCATGTCCTGGTCGTCCTCGGTGCGCCGGACCCGGCCGATCGAGGGTCCTACCTCGGTCCGCTGCGCGACACCGCCCCGGCCGGAGTGGTGTGGTACCACCCGCGTCGCGATCCGGTGACCTTCCTGCATGCAGCGGACCTGGTCGCGGTTCCCACGCTGGCGGAGGAGTCCTTCGGCCGCGTGGTGATCGAGGCGATGGCCACCGGGCTCCCCGTGGTCGCCAGTCGCAAGGGCGGCATCCCGGAGATCCTCGATGGGCCGTTGTCGAGGCTCCTGGTGGAACCGGGTGACCCCGAGGCGTTGGCCACCGCGATCGCCGACCTGCTGGCCTGGCGCAGCGCCGACCCGGCTCTCGGCGAGAGCTGCACGGCCGTGGTACGTGCGCGCTATCCGCTGTCGCGCACCGTCGAGGGCACCGAAGCGCTCCTCACCCGGGCGGTCGCGCAACGGGCATGACGGGGCCGGGGCGCGAGATGATGCCGCGGTGACGACACCGGTGCGGGTCCGGCGGGCCTCGTTCCTGGTCAACGCCTTCTCGCTGATGCTGACGACGATCGTCACGGCGGCGGCCGGACTGGTCTTCTGGGCGATCGCCGGTCGCTTGTTGCCGGTCTCGGCGGTCGGCGACGCGTCGGCCGAGATCTCGACGGCGCTGTTGCTGAGCAAGGTGTCGCAGCTGTCGCTGGGCACCATACTGCCGAGGTTCCTGCCGGTCGCCGGGCCGCGGTCGCGGCGCCTGGTCGCGCTGGGGTACGCCGCCACCGCCGCGCTGTCCGTCGTCGTCGCGTCCGGCTTCGTCGCGGTCGGCTGGGGTTCGGGTTTCCTGCACGGCGGCGCCGAGATCGCGACTTTCATTCTGGCAGTGCCGATTCTCACCGTGTTCGCGCTGCAGGACGCCGCGCTCACCGCCTTGCGGGAGTCGTTCTGGGTGATGGTCGAGAACGCCGCCACGGCGGGACTCCGACTGGCCGCGGTCCCGCTGCTGTGCGCCACGGCCGCAACGGATCCGCTGGTGCTGGCCTATCTGCTGCCCGCCCTGGCGGCCGTGCTGGCGGTCAACGCCGTCCTGTTCTGGCGGATCCTTCCCGCGCATGAACGGGCCAGCGGTGGCACACACGAGCTGCCGGCGCGGCGGCCGGCGGCGGGCTTCGTGGTCGCCGAGTACGCCAACAGCCTGATCGAGTCCGCCGGCAGTCTGCTGCTACCGCTGGTGGTGCTGTCGGTGCTCGGGTCGACGCAGAGCGCCTACTTCTACCTGCCGTGGCTGGTCGGCACGACCGCGATGGGCGTGCTGTTCTCCGTCGCGCTGTCCTTCGGGGTCCATGCTGCGGCCGACCCTGCCGCGCTACGCGGCCTGCTGTTGCGCACCCTGCGCATCCTCGCGGTGTTGTCGATCGGCGGAGCTGCCGCCGGGATCGTGCTGGCGCCGTTCCTGTTGCGGCTGGTGGGTCCGGAGTACGCCGACAACGGCACCACGTTGTTCCGGTTGATCATGTTGGGCATTCCGTTCGTGACGATCGAGGTCGTCTACTCGACGTTCGTCTGGCTGGAACGTCGGGTGTGGCTGCTCGTGGTCATCCAGCTGGTGACCACGGGCGCCCTGCTCGGGCTCACCGCGGTTCTCATCGAGCCGTGGGGGATCAACGGAGTCGGCGTGGCGTTCCTGTCGACCACGATCGCCAGCGGGCTGGCGTGCCTGCCGCCCACCGCGATACGTGTCCGGCGGATCCTCGACGGGCGGGGACTGCGTGCCCCGGCCGGGTCACCGGTGGCGGCCGAAGTCCGCTAGCAGGCTTCGACGATGTGCCGTTGCTCGAAGACCGCCTCACCGCACCGGACGAACCATTCCGGCCCGTACCGCGCGGCGAAGTCCGGGTAGTCGACGACTGCCGGCCCCAGCTGGCTGCCGTGGGCCCGCAGCGCGTCCCGTTTGGCCGCCACCTCCTCCCGGCTGGGCACGAGGACGGCAGTCAACTCGGCACGAGGCCGCCCGACCACGACCGGCTCGCCGGCAGCCCGGGGGCCCTCGACGTAGTGAGGACCGTGCTGGGCGAGGTACTCCCGTTCCAGGGCGCATTCGTACGACGGGATCGCGGTCTGCGTGACAGCCAGCCGGCCGACGCGGTGCACCATCAGGTGGTCGGGGTGCCCGTAGATCCCGGTGTCGTCGTAGTGGACCAGCACGTCGGCGCGGACCCGGTCGAGTTCGGCCACGACGCGGGTGGCGGCAGCGGCGAGGTCTGTCCCCACGAATGCCTCGGCGTGCTGGTGTGCCGGGTCGCCCGGCATGCCGGAGTCGCGGTAGCCGAGCAGACCGACCGACTCGATGCCGAGAACGGCTGCGGCGCGCCGCAGTTCCCCCAGCCGCCGGCGCCTGACCCGGCTGCGGTTCACCAGGCGGCGGCGCGCCGTGCCCAGTTCGCCACCGGTCGCGGTCAGCAGGTGCACGTGGTGGCCGCGATCGGCAAGTCGCCGGGCGAGCGCCCCGGTGAACAGCGACTCGTCGTCGGGGTGGGCGTGCAGCAGCAGGACCGACAGGCCGCCGTCGATCATGGGGTGCGCCTCCGGTCGGTTCGGGGACAAGCGGTCACGCTGGCCCATCGTGCCCCGTGGCGCCGGAACGGCCGCTCACGGCGCGCACTTCCGGTACGCCGGGTACCAGGACGCCAGCGAGGCTGGTCACCCCGGGGGTGACCAGCCTCGCTGGGAACGGGTAGTGCGGTGTGCGGGTGAGATCGATCAGGCGCGGGAGTACACCGCGACCCAGTCGACCTCCATGTTGACCTGGCCGGCGTTGGTGCCGCCGTACCCTTCGGTCTGCAGGGCAAGCCACATCGGCTGCGACGGCACCATCGATCCGGTGACCGTTGCCCACGGCGAGCCGTCGATCGTGTAGACGACCTTGCCGGGCGTCCACTCGACCCCGACGGTGTGCCACTGCGACATGTCGACGCCGGCCAGCTTGCTCGCGACCTGCGAGTTGTTGGCGCCGTAGTGCAGGAAGGCGTTGGTCCCGATGCGGTTGCCGTACGACCCACCGAAACCTTCGGCGAAGTCGATCTCCGGCGGCCAGCCTGAGGTCGGCCAGAGCAGGGCGACGTACTTGACCGCCGAGCCCTGGTCCATCCGCATGCGGACCTCCCACTTGCCGTACGTCTGGGCGTACTGGCTGTTGGAGATACCGCCGGTGGCCATGGTGCCGCCGGACGCCTGACCGACGATGGTCAGCTTGCCGTTGCCGACCTGGACGTTCTCCGGTCGCCACAGGCGGTTGCTGTTACCGCCGCCCGCGCCGGCGCTGTAGGTGCCCCAGTAGGAGCGGTTGAGCGACGACCCGTCGAAGTTGTCGACGAAACGGAGGTTCCAGCCCGAGGTGCTCCCGGTCGGCGGCGTGGCCCCCGAGCCACTGCTCGTCGCCGGCTTGGCGGTACTGGTGGGCTTGGGCGTGCTGGTCGGCTTCGGCGTCGCCGATGTCGTCGGCTTGGCCGTGCTGCTGGCGGTGGCCGACGGCGTAGCCGACGCTGTCGGGTTGACGTAGGGACGCCACGGCGAGCCGTAGCGCCGCTGCAGCGTTGAGCCCTCACGGGCGTTCTTCAGCTTCTGCGCCTTCCAGGCCTTCCAGGCCTGGTAGTAGCTGGAGGCAGATCCCCATCCGGCGGCCGAGGCGCTGTCGACGCCTCCGGTGGCCAGCGGAACGGTTGCTGCGACGAGTGCGACGCCCAGCGATGCTGCGCCGAGGACGAGGACCTTGTTCCTGCGTTGCGTCTTCTTGGCTCGCATGACGGGGCTATCGAAGCCACCGTTGCGTGCCTTGACCTGACGCCTCAATGGTCACCCGATCGGCGGACCGCGGACGGAGCAATGGCAGCCGACGGCGTCGTACGCGGGGGGGTGCGCAGGACGTCGAGGGCGAGCGAGGCGGAGACCGTCTCGGACATGAACTGCATCGCCGGGGAAGCGAGGGTGCGATGCGGCTTCTGGTGGAGGGGCTCTCCCGCACGGGAGATCACCGCGTGCTGCATCGAGTTCATGGGGCCGGACTCTAGGGAACCTGACCGCGAGATCAGCCGTGATGCAACTCACTGGTTCCGGACGAACTGCGCGGCATTTCACGACCGTCGGCGTGTCGTCGGCGCTGGGTCACGGCGGGGTCACGCAGTGCTCATGTGACGTCGAGACGCTGTCCGATTGCTGAGACGTCTCCTGTCACAAGTGCCACAACGCTTTCGTCGTCCGCTCAGCGGATATCGCTTGGCGCCCTGAGCCACAGCGTCGCCAGGGGAGGCAGTGTCAACTGTGCACTGGTGTGACGGCCGTGCCACGGCGGCAAATCCGCTTGCACCGCACCGAGATTGCCCCGGCCGGAGCCGCCGTAGGCCACAGCGTCGGTGTTGAGGATCTCCGTCCAGCGGCCGGTGGCCGGCAGGCCCAGGCGGTACCCGTCTCGAACGACGGGGGAGAAGTTCGCCACGCAGGCGATCACGTCGCCATCCGCGCCGCGGCGCAACCACGAGAACACGTTGTCCTGCGCGTCGTTCGCGTCGATCCATTCGAAGCCGGCCGGAGTGTGGTCCAACTGCCACAACGCGGGCTGAGCGCGATAGACGTGGTTGAGGTCCGCGACACATCGCTGCACGCCACTGTGTTCGGCGTACTCCAGCAGCCACCAGTCCAGCGAGTGACTGGAGTCCCACTCGTCCGATTGGGCGAACTCCGATCCCATGAACAGCAGCTGCTTGCCCGGGTGCGCCCACATGAACGCCAGGTACGCCCGGAGGTTCGCGAGCTTCTGCCACCGATCGCCGGGCATGCGGTGAACGAGCGAGCCCTTGCCGTGGACGACCTCGTCGTGCGACACCGGCAGGATGAAGTTCTCGCTCCAGGCGTACATCAGCGCGAAGGTCATCTCGTCGTGATGCCACTGCCGGTGGATCGGGTCATGCCCGACATAGTCGAGGGTGTCGTGCATCCATCCCATGTTCCATTTGAAGCCGAACCCCAGGCCGCCCAAGTGGGTGGGCCGGGTCACTCCCGGCCACGCGGTGGACTCCTCGGCGATCATCATCGCGCCGGGCACGCGGCGGTAGACCGTGGCGTTGGTTTCCTGCAGGAACGACACCGCGTCCAGGTTCTCCCTGCCCCCGTAGGCGTTGGGAGTCCACTGGCCCGGTTCGCGGGAGTAGTCCAGGTAGAGCATCGAGGCCACCGCATCGACGCGCAGCGCGTCGATGTGGAACTCCTCCAGCCAGTACACCGCATTGGCGACCAGGAAGTTCCGCACTTCGTTGCGGCCGAAGTTGAACACGAGCGTCCCCCAGTCCGGGTGCTCGCCCTGCCGGGGATCGGCATGTTCGTACAGCGGGGTGCCGTCGAACCGGGCCAGCGCCCAGTCGTCCTTGGGGAAGTGCGCCGGCACCCAGTCGACGATGACGCCGATGCCGGCGGCGTGCAGCCGGTCGATCAGGTAGCGGAAGTCGTCCGGGTCGCCGAAGCGCGACGTCGGCGCGAAGTACGACGTGACCTGGTAACCCCAGCTGGGCGCGTACGGATGCTCGGCCGGCGGAAGGAACTCGACGTGGGTGAATCCCTGCTCGGTGACGTAGCCGGTCAGTTCCTCGGCCAGTTCGCGGTAGCCGAGGCCGGCGCGCCAGGAGCCCAGGTGCACCTCGTAGATGCTCATCGGACCGGTGTGCGGGTCGCGTTCCGCCCGGGCCGCCAACCACTGCTGGTCGGTCCAGGCGAAGCGGGAGGTGAACACGACCGAGGCGGTCTGCGGCGGCAGCTGCGCCGCGAACGCCAGCGGGTCCGCCTTGTCGCGCCACACCCCGTCCGCCCCGCGCACCGCGTACTTGTAACGCGTGCCGTCCCCGACGTCGGGCACGAACAGTTCCCACACGCCGGTGCTGCCCAGCGCGCGCATCGGGGTCCACGACCCGTCCCAGAAGTTGAAGTCGCCGACGACGCGTACCGAGCTGGCATTGGGGGCCCAGACCGCGAAGGACGTCCCGGTGACGTCGCCCTGGGGGGTGGCGAAGGTGCGTACGTGGGCGCCGAGCACGGTCCACAACTGTTCGTGGCGCCCTTCGGCGATGAGGTAGGTGTCCAGTTCACCGAGCGTCGGCAGGAACCGGTACGGGTCGTCGGTGTCGATCACCTCGGTGCCGTAGCTGACCCGCAGCCGGTAGTCCGGGACCGACGGGCGTGCCAGCACGCCCACCCAGACGCCGCGGTGTTCGGGTACCAGCGCGAGCGTGGTGTCGGCGGTCAGCACCTCGACCGCGGTCGCGCCGGGCCGCAGCACCCGGATGGTGACCGCGCCGGCGTGCAGGTGCGGCCCGAGCACGGTATGGGGATCGTGGTGCGCGCCATCGACCAGGCGGTCCAGCTCAGCGACGGCCACCGGGCGCGCAACGGCTGCAGCGACCACTTCGATCGACCTCCTACCAGTGACGGCGTCAGGCGGTGTCAGCGGAGCCGGCGGACGGTGACGACGTGCGCCACGTCGACCCACGGCGTGAGGCGTACGAACACCTCGGGGCCCCACGTCCACGTCGCGCCGGTGATCGCGTCGTGGGCGTCGAAGGTGTCGGCCGGACCCAGCCCGAGCGCCGCCATGTCGAGGTGGACCAGGGTTTCGCGGGGAGAGTGCGGATCCAGCGTGCACACGACCAGGACCACGTCGGCGCCGTCGGTCTTGGAGTAGGCGATGACACCGGGGTCGTCGGTGCGGTGGAACCGAAGGTCGCGCAACTGCTGCAGCGCCGGGTGCGCCCGGCGCAGCGCGTTCAGTTTCGTCAGGTACGGCGCCAGCGTGCGGCCCTGGAGGGCCGCAGCTGCCCAGTCCCGCGGCCGGTACTGGTACTTCTCGGAGTCCAGGTACTCCTCGCTGCCGGCGTGGACGGCGACGTTCTCGAACAGCTCGAAGCCGGCGTAGATCCCCCAGGTCGGCGACAGCGTGGCCGCCAGCGTGGCACGGATGCTGAAGGCGGCCGGGCCGCCGTCCTGCAGGTACCCCGGCAGGATGTCCGGCGTATTGGCGAACAGGTTGGGTCGCATGTACGCCGCCGCCGGACCGGCCAGTTCGCTGAAGTACTCCGTCAGCTCGTCGCGGCCGTTGCGCCAGGTGAAGTACGTGTAGCTCTGCTGGAAGCCGACCTCGGCCAGCGCCCGCATCATGGCGGGCCGCGTGAAGGCCTCGGCCAGGAAGATCACGTCGGGATCGGTCGCGTTGACCTCGCCGATCAGCCTGTCCCACAGCCACAACGGCTTGGTGTGGGGATTGTCGACCCGGAAGATTCGTACGCCGTGCTGCATCCAGTGCCCGACGATCCGGCGGATCTCGGCGTACAGGCCCTCCGGATCGGTGTCGAAACTGAGCGGGTAGATGTCCTGGTACCGCTTGGGCGGGTTCTCCGCGTAGGCGATCGAGCCGTCGGCTCGCTGCGTGAACCACTCCGGGTGAGTCGTCACCCACGGGTGGTCGGGGGACGCCTGCAGCGCCAGGTCGAGGGCGACCTGCAGGCCGAGGCCGTCCGCGGCCGCCACGAACGCGTCGAAGTCCGCCAGCGTCCCGAGGTCGGGGTGCACCGCGTCGTGTCCGCCGTCGGGTGACCCGATCGCCCACGGCGACCCCGGATCGTAGGGTCCCGCGACCAGGGAGTTGTTCGGGCCCTTGCGGAACCGTCGTCCTATGGGATGGATGGGCGGCAGGTAGACCACGTCGAATCCCATGGCCGCCACGGCCGGCAGCCGCTGGGCGGCGGTGGCGAACGTGCCCGACCTCGGCGGGTCGACCGAGGCTCCCTCGCTGCGGACGAACAGTTCGTACCAGGACCCGACGGCCGCGGTCCGCCGCTCGACCCGCAGCGGCCAGGGTCCGGAGGTGGTCACCCCGTCCTGCAGCGGGTGGGCTCGCAGCACGTCGGTCAGGTCCGCCCGCAGCGCGACCGCGAGCCGGGCGGCGGCCGTCGTCGTGGTGTCGCGCAGGGCCGCCGCGGCGGTCCGCAGCACCAACCCGTCGGCGGACCCGGCCGCCGTTTGCTCCCGTTCGTCCGCCGCCCGCTCGAGCAGCGTGGCGCCGTCGGCCAGTTCCAGTTCCACGTCGAGTTCGGCGGGGATCTTGATCTGGGCGCGGTGCAGCCAGGTGGCCCACGGGTCCGCCCACACCTGGACGGCGAAAGCCCAGTCGCCCATGGCATCAGGCCGGATCACGCCTTGCCAGCGGTCCAAGCCCACCCCGACCGCGGTCATCGGCTGGCGGGCCGCCGTCGTCCCGTCCGGCCGCAGTGCCAGAACGGCGACGCCCAATTCGCCGTGACCGTCGCGGAACGCCGTGGCCGCGACGGTCACCGGCTCGTCCACGACAGCCTTGGCCGGACGCCGTCCGCTCTCCACGACCGGGCTGACGTCGAGCACGGCGAACCGGCCGTCCAGCAGTGGCGGCGGAAGCAGCCCGCCGGCGACCCCGAGGTCGTGATGGACCGGCGCGGCGTGGGCACCGACCGCCGCGCCGCCGCCGCGCCGCTGGGCCGCCGGCGCCGAGTGCTCCGATGGGGTCGTGTGGTCCGGGGGCGCCGCGGCGGACGGTGCGATCGAGCCCGTCGCGCGGGTGCCGGAGCCGGTCGTGCCGGTCGTCGCCGGGGGGGCGGGGGGAGCCCCGCTCACGGCGGTCGCGGCGGTACGGCGATCTCGGCTCATCGCGTCGACCCTACCGGCGCGAGGGTGTCGAGGCAGGCTGTGCGCGGCGCGGTGAGCCGCTGTCGGATCGGTCACCGCAGCCTGGGCGCCGCGCGGTCGGCGGCCGCGCTCGACGGCCACCGCGCTGTAACGTCGACGAAACTGCGATGACGCCGGGATGTCTTCTGTCGGCGGGTAGGTTGCCGCGCGTGAGAGCGATCCGCCGGTTCACCGTCCGTACCGTCCTTCCTGCGCCGCTGCTTCCGCTGGAGGAGCTCGCCACCAACCTGCGGTGGTCGTGGCACACGAGCACCCGGGATCTGTTCGCCGCGGTCGACCCGCACCTGTGGTCGGTGGTCGGCGAGGACCCGGTGCGGCTGCTCGGCGACGTGTCCTCCGAACGGCTCGCCGAACTCGCCGCGGATCCGGCGTACGTCGCGGCCGTCGCCGCGGCCGCCGCCGAGCTGCACGAGTACCTGACCGGCGACCGGTGGTACCAGACGCTCGGGTCGTCCGCGCCGGGCTCGATCGCCTACTTCTCGCCGGAGTTCGGGATCGCTGCGGCGCTGCCGCAGTATTCCGGCGGGCTGGGCATCCTGGCCGGCGACCACCTCAAGGCGGCCAGCGACCTCGGCGTCCCGATCATCGGCGTCGGCCTGTACTACCGGGCCGGGTACTTCCGGCAGTCGCTGTCCCGCGACGGCTGGCAGCAGGAGCGCTACCCGGTCCTGGACCCCGACGGCATGCCGTTGTCGCTGCTGACCGAGGCCGACGGGAGCCCGGCGCGGGTGTCGCTGTCGCTGCCCGGTGGCCGGCATCTGGCAGCGCACATCTGGAAGGCGCAGGTCGGCCGGGTCCCGTTGCTGGTGCTGGACTCCGACGTGGAGGAGAACGAGCCGAGCGAGCGGGAGATCACCGACCGGTTGTACGGCGGGACCGGCGAGCACCGGCTACTGCAGGAGATGCTGCTCGGCATCGGCGGTGTGCGGGCCATCCGGGCGTTCTGCCGGATCACCGGAGCGCCCGAACCCGAGGTGTTCCACACCAACGAGGGGCACGCGGGTTTCCTTGGGGTGGAACGGATCTCTGAACTGGTCACCGGCGCCGGGCTGGACTACGACGAGGCGTTCGAAGCGGTTCACGCCGGCACGGTGTTCACCACGCATACTCCCGTGCCGGCCGGCATCGACCGGTTCCCCCGGTCGCTGGTGGCGGCCCATTTCGGCGGCGACGCCGCGCTGCCGGGTGTTCCCGTGGAGCAGGTGCTGGCGCTGGGCTTCGAGGACTACCCCGGCGGGGACCCCGAGGTGTTCAACATGGCGGTCATGGGGTTGCGGCTCGGCCAGCGGGCCAACGGCGTGTCGCTGTTGCACGGCAAGGTGAGCCGGGAGATGTTCCAGGGCCTCTGGCAGGGTTTCGACGCCGAGGACGTCCCGATCACGTCGGTGACCAACGGCGTCCACGCGCCGACCTGGGTGGCCCGCCAGATGCGGGTCCTGCTGGTCGGCGACGGCGATCCGCAACTGGTGGACGACCCGGCCAGCTGGGAGGCCATCGGTGCGGTACCGGCGGCGCGGCTGTGGTCGACCAAGCGCGCCCTGCGCGCGGAACTCGTCGAGGACGCCCGCCGGCGGCTACGGGCCTCGTGGCTGCAGCGCGGGGCCAGTGACGCCGAACTGGGGTGGACCGCCAGTGTGCTGGATCCTGACGTCCTGACCATCGGGTTCGCTCGGCGGGTGCCGTCGTACAAGCGGCTGACCCTCATGTTGCGGGACAAGGCCCGGCTCAAGTCCCTCCTGCTGCACCCGCAACGGCCGATCCAACTCGTCATCGCCGGCAAGGCGCATCCGGCCGACGACGGCGGCAAGCGGCTGATCCAGGATCTGGTCCAGTTCGCCGACGATCCGGAGGTCCGGCACCGCATCGTGTTCCTGCCCGACTACGACATCGGCATGGCGCTCACGCTGTATCCCGGCTGCGACGTCTGGCTGAACAACCCGCTGCGACCGCTGGAGGCCTGCGGGACCTCGGGCATGAAGGCGGCGCTGAACGGGGCGCTGAACCTGTCGATCCTCGACGGCTGGTGGGACGAGTGGTACGACGGGGAGAACGGCTGGGCGATCCCCACCGCCGACGGAGTCGAGGATCCCGACCGCCGGGACGACCTGGAGGCCGCGGCGCTGTACGACCTCATCGAGAACGCCGTGACGCCGCCGTTCTACGAACTGGCCGACGACGGCCTGCCGCAGCGGTGGGTGGCGTTGTTGCGGCACACGCTGCAGTCCTTGGGGCCGAAGGTGTTGGCGTCGCGGATGGTGCGCGACTACATCACGCAGCTGTACACGCCGGCGGCCGTCGCCGCGCGGCGGACCGGTGGCGGCGGCTACGTCGTGGCCAAGGAACTGGCTGCCTGGAAGGTACGGGTGCGCGAGGCGTGGAGCGGCGTCGCCGTCGACCACGTCGAGGCGACCGGCGTGGGAGACGCGCCGTCGTTGGGGACCTCGGTCACGGTGCGGGCCTTCGTCACTCTGGGCTCGCTGGCGCCCGAGGACGTCGCGGTGACCTTGGCCTACGGCCGGGTGGACACCCACGACCGGCTGGTGAGCCCCGACGAACTGGTCATGTCAGCCACCGACGACGACGGCAACCGCTGGCGGTTCGAGGCGACCGTGGACCTCGCACGTCCCGGTCCGTTCGGCTACACCGTGCGGGTGTTGCCCCGTCATGCCGCGCTGGCGTCGGCAGCGGAGCTGGGCCTGCAGGTACTGCCGAACCTGGCAGCACCGGCTGAACCGGCCGCGCTGCTGCGCTGATCGGGAGCGTCAGACTTCTTCCACGCGAAGCAGGACCGCGCTGAACGGGGCGAGCATTACCGTCGCCCCGGCGGGGTCGGTCCAGGGCGCGTCACCGCCGTGCTCGTCGGCGGTGTCCACCAGGCGCCGGTAGGTCCGGCCGTACGGCGGGCCGGGCAGCACGAACCCGCGGTGTGAGTCCGCACCGTGCAGCAGCAGCAGGAACGACGAGTCCGACAGCCGCTGTCCGGTGGCGCCACGGGCGCGCAGCTGACCGTTGACGAACATGCCCAGGGTCGCCGTCGCCGGGTCCCGCCATTGGGCCGCAGTCAGTTCCGTCCCGTCCGGGCCGAGCCAGGCCAGGTCTGCTGCGCCACCCTCGGTCGCGGGCTTGCCGTCGAAGAAGTGGCGCTGCCGCCAGCTGGGGTGGCCGGCCCGGATCGCCAGGACCCGCCGGGTGAACGCCAGCAGGTCGTCCTGCCACGGCTGCAGTTCCCAGTCCAGCCAGGAGACCTCGTTGTCCTGGCAGTACGCGTTGTTGTTGCCGCCCTGGGTCCGTCCGCGTTCGTCGCCGGCCAGCAGCAGCGGCACACCGGTCGACAGCAGCAGCGTGGTGAGGATGCTGCGCAGCCGGCGACGGCGGAGCCGGCCGATCTCGGGGTCCCGGGTGCCGCCCTCAGCGCCGCTGTTCCACGATCGGTTGTCGTCGGTCCCGTCGCGGTTGTCCTCGCCGTTGGCGAGATTGTGCTTGGCGTCGTAGGAGACCAGGTCGAGCATCGTGAAGCCGTCATGCACGGTGACGAAGTTCACCGAGGCATACGGCCGTCGGCCGTCGTGTCCGTAGAGGTCAGCGGAGCCCGACAGCCGCCAGCCGAGCTCGCCGACCCCACCGTGTCCCCGCCAGAAGTCGCGCACCCGGTCCCGGTACTTGCCGTTCCATTCACTCCACGGGGGCGGGAATCGGCCGACCTGGTAGCCACCCGGCGCGACGTCCCACGGTTCGGCGATGAGTTTCACCTGCCGCAGTACCGGATCCTGACCGATCGCGCACATCAGGGCGTTGCGCATGTCGACGTCGTCGTGACCGCGGGCTAGCGCCGTTGCCAGGTCGAAACGGAAACCGTCGACGTGCATCTCCTGCACCCAGTACCGCAGCGAGTCGGTCACCAGTTGCAGCGCCACCGGACTCGTGGTGTCCACGGTGTTGCCCGTGCCGGTCAGGTCGGCGTACCGGCGCCCACCGCCGGTCAACCGGTAGTAGCCGGAGTTGTCGATGCCGCGCCAGGACAGCGTGGGGCCGTTCTCGTTGCCTTCGGCGGTGTGGTTGTAGACGACGTCGAGAATGACCTCGAGGCCGGCATCGTGGAACGCTCGCACCAGCTGCTTGAACTCGGTGACCTGCGATCCGAGGGAACCCGACGCGCTGTAGCCGGCGTGCGGCGCGAAGTAGCCCAGGGTGTTGTAGCCCCAGTAGTTCGTCGTCCCGCGCCGCAGCAGGCCCTGTTCGCTGACGAACTGGTGAATCGGCAGCAGCTCGACGGCGGTGATCCCGAGTTGTCGCAGGTAGTCCAGCGCAGCCGGATGGGCCAGCCCGGCGTACGTGCCCCGCAGCTGCGGCGGGATGCCGGGATGGCGGGCGGTGAAACCCTTGACGTGCAACTCGTACAGCACCGAATCGCCCCACGGCGTCGCCGGTGGCGCGTCGGTTCCCCAGTCGAATCGGTCGAGCACGGCGACCGACCGGCCGACGAACGGCGCCGAGTCGGTGTCGTCGCGCACCAGGTCGTCGCCGGGCACGCTGCCGCCGGTGGCGGGGTGATCGGTGAACGATCCGGTGATTGCCTTGGCGTACGGGTCGACCAGCAGCTTCGCGGCGTTGAACCGCTGGCCGCGTGCCGGATCCCACGGCCCGTGCACCCGCAGGCCGTACCGGGTGCCCGCTGACAGTCCCGGGACGAAGCCGTGGAAGACGTGAAAAGTCTGCTCCGGCAGCCGGATCCGGGACTCGGCCCCCACCTCGTCGAAGACGCACACGTCGACCGCCTCGGCACCGGCCGCGCGCACGGCGACGTGAGCGCCGTCGCCGTCCACGGTGACGCCGAGCGCGTCGCGCCGCCCTGGCAAGGCGGCCGTGGCGCCCGGCGGCGGTAGCGGCGCGGTCACCAGTCCGGCGGCGGTCCCGGCGGTCGGCTCCGGGCTCACCCGGGCAGTCGGTCCGGGGTCTGCCCCGGGGCGCATTCCTGTCGCCATCCTCGGCGCCTCCTGCCTTCCGGTGCCCGGTCCGGCGACCGGTGCCGTCCGCGGCGATGGTGCCCGACAGCAGGTCGGCCGGCCGGGTGTCGCCGTACGTCCGGGGCGATCGTGCCGGATCTGCGCAGCTGCCCGGGCGCCGCCGCGCCCGCTCGAGTGCCGCGGTTGGTCCGTCCCGGTGGCCGGTGCCGCGATCGCTCAAGACGGCCGAGTGCGGCGACGACAGGGCCCGCGGAGGTACGTCGATGACATCAAGGCGGCGCAACGCCGTGGGCACGGCTGTCCTGGCGGCGACGGCCGCTGCTCTGGCCGTGACCGGACCGCTCGGCCAGGCCCCGGCGCCGGCTGCGGCTGCGGCTGCGGTCGGGCCGAGTGGCACTGCTGCGGTCGGCACGGCTCCCGTGCTCCGGATCGGGACGGCGGCCGGCGATGCCACGACGTACGCGCTGACCACGGTGTCGGTCGCCGGCTCGCCGCTAGCGGCGCGGTGGAACCCGTGTCAGGCCCAGATCACGGTGCGCGCCAACGTGGCGGCCGCCGGCCGGAACGCCGCGGCGAGGCGGTCCGCCGTCCGGGATGTCAAGGGTGCGCTCGCGCGGTTGTCGGCGGCCACCGGGATGCGTTTCGTGTACCAGGGCCGCACGTCGTACGTGCCGCGCGGACCGGGCTGGGCAGGGGCCAACCCGGCAGAGATCGTCGTGGCGTGGGTGACCCCCGGCGGTCGTCGCAGCAGCGATCTGTTGTCGCGGTCGGGAGCCGGCGGGGTCGCCGGGACCGGCGGCGTCGCGTACTCGATGTGGTCCGGCGGTCCGGGGTCGGGTGCCGAGATCGGTCGGGGCTACGTCGTGCTCAACGCTGCTGCGCGGCAGTCCTTCAAGCCCGGTTTCGGCGCCGGCGTGACCCGGGGTGACCTGCTGCTGCACGAACTGGGGCACGCGGTTGGGCTGCAGCACGTGTCGAGCGCATCCGAGGTGATGTACCCGGTGATCGTGCCGCGCAAGGTCGCCGGCTACTCGGCGGGCGACCTCGCCGGGCTGGCCGCGGTCGGTGCGGCGGCCGGTTGTATCGAGGCGCCGACGGCCGTCTGGCCGGATCTGTAAACACCGGCGGACGATGTCGCCGCGGTTGAGCAGGTCAGCCGGCCACCTGGCGGGTGCCGACGGCGTCGGGGTCCGGCAGCCCGCCGAGGACGTCCATGCCCAACTGCAGGACGGCGACCGGATCCCCGTCGGCGCCGTCGACCACCACGGCCGGGCCGATCGTGGCGAGCAGGTTTCGGGCCGCTAGCGCCGACCGCACCACCATCACCACGAGCCGGCGGTAGCCGAGCAGCCGCGCCGTAGCGGCGACCTGCCGGGCCAGCGCCCTGCCGAGGCCGACCCCCTGGAACGCGTCTTCGACCAGCACTGACAGCTCGGCCGAACCGCCATCGCGTGGGGACAGGTTCGCCAGGGCGACCAGCCGCTTGCGGTCGAACGCGACCAGGGCGAGTTCGGTGGACAGCAGCCGGCGCTGCCAGGTCCGGCTGACCGGCGGCGCAGCGTTCTGGTAGCGGCCGTAGAGGGTGTCCGGCGCACAGCGACCGTGCATCAGCGCCAGCGCATCGACGTCGGAGGTCCGGGCGGCCCGGACGGTGACGACGCGGTTGTCCCGCAGGTCGACCGAGCGAGGGCGCGTTGCCCACACCAGGGCGCTGCCTCGGCGGGTCGCGTCCATGGCGACAGGGTCCTCTCGCGCCGTTACGACCGGGTTTCACCGACACGACTGACAGGTTTCACCGCGGCTGCGCTGCGGCTACCGCGCCGCCGCGCCGCCGGAGCGCGGCGCCGACCCGCGGTGTGGCCGGCGCAGCGGCTAGGGCATGCTGTTCGCCAACCTCGGGCGGGGATCAGGTGACCGCGCCCTGACGCGACGGAGGCTCCGCAGCCGCTATGAAGATCGCAGTGTGCGTGAAGCAGGTGCCCGACACGTGGGCGGAGAAGACCCTCTCGGCATCCGACGCGACGCTCGACCGTGCGGCCGCGGACGGGGTCATGAACGAACTGGACGAGTACGCCGTCGAGACCGCGCTGCAGCTGGTCGAGGCCCACGGCGGTGAGGTGATCGTCGTCAGCGTGGGGCCGGACCGTGCCGCGGAGGTGGTGCGGAAGGCGCTGAGCATGGGTGCCGCCGCCGGCGTCCACGTCGTCGACGACGCGCTGCACGGGTCCGACGCCGTCGCGACGTCCGCCGTCCTCGCCGCTGCGCTGAACGGCCGCGAGTTCGACCTGGTGGTCTTCGGCTCCGAATCCACCGACGCCCGCATGAGCGTCGTGCCGACCATGGTCGCCGAGCGGTTGGGCTGGCCGGGCCTGACCTTCTCCCAGCAGGTCGAGGTCGACGGGAGCACGGTGCGGACCCAGCGGGTGACCGAGTACGGCTACGACGTGGTCGAGGCGCCGACCCCGGCGGTCATCAGCGTGGTGGAGAAGATCAACGAGCCGCGGTACCCCTCCTTCAAGGGCATCATGGCGGCGAAGAAGAAGCCGGTTGAGTCGCTGTCGGTCGCCGACCTGGGCGTCGACGCCGCGACCGTCGGCCTTGCGGCGGCGTGGACCACGGTGGTCGATCACGCCACGCGCCCGCCGAAGGCCGCCGGCCAGGTGGTCACCGACGAGGGCAACGGCGGCGTCGCGATCGCCGACTTCCTCGCCGCCCAGAAGATCATCTGACCGCGCTGGCGATCTCGCCCGAAAGAAAGGTGCCCTGATGGCTCCGATCGTTGTCCTCGTCGAGGCAGCCGACGGTTCGGTCAAGAAGGCCACGAACGAACTGCTCACGTTGGCCCGCCGGGCCGGCGAGCCGCAGGCGGTCGTCGTCGGTGAGGCCGGCGACGCGATCGTCGCCGCGCTCGGCGAGTACGGCGCGACCGCGGTGCACGTCGGACCGGCAGAGTTGCTCGACCACCCGGTGACCGGCCGGCTCGCCGCGCTGGCCGCTGTCCTGGAGCAGCTCTCGGCTGCCGGGACGCCCGCCGGTGGTGTGCTGATCGCCTCGACTGCGGAGGGCAAGGAGATCGCCGGGCGGCTCGCGCTGCGGATCGGCAGCGGCGTGCTGACCGACGCCGTCGACGTCGCCGCCGACCTGCTGGCCACGCAGAGCGTCTTCGGTGGCTCGACGGTCGTGCACTCGCGGGTGACCACAGGGACGCCGGTCATCACGGTCCGGCCGAACTCGGTGGCCGTCGAGGCCGCCCCGGCCACCCCCACCGTGGTCCCCGTGTCGGTCACCTTGTCCGCGGCGGACTCCGCCGCGGCGGTCACCTCGCGGGTGGTGGCGGAGAAGGGCGGCCGTCCGGAGCTGACCGAGGCGTCAATCGTCGTGTCCGGCGGCCGGGGTGTCGGGGGTCCGGAAGGTTTCGCGCTGATCGAGAGCCTCGCCGACTCGCTGCACGCGGCTGTCGGTGCGTCGCGCGCCGCCACGGACGCCGGGTGGTACCCGCACACGTACCAGGTCGGGCAGACCGGCAAGACGGTGTCGCCGCAGCTGTACATCGCCGCCGGCATCTCCGGCGCCATCCAGCACCGCGCCGGTATGCAGACCTCCAAGCTCATCGTGGCGGTCAACAAGGACGCCGAAGCGCCCATCTTCGAACTGGCCGACTACGGCGTCGTCGGCGACCTGTTCGCCGTCGTACCGCAACTCACCGACGAGATCACCAAGCGCGCCGGCTGACCCCCTGCTTTGCGCGCCTTCGCGTCGCGATCGGCGGCCTGGTGGGTGCCCTGAGCGACCGTACGGCGCGACACCGGCTCCGACGGGGGCGGGCGTCGGCGTACGCCGTCGGGCAAGCCACGATCGGACCGTGGCTCGCGCTGCCCGGCTCCTTCCACAGCCCTTCTGGCTTTGCGCGCCGTACTGCCGCTCAGCGGGCCGGAATCGGCCGCTGAGCAGCAACAGCGCGCGCAACACCGGCGGTCCCCAGGGTCCCCGTTCCCGAGCCTCTGCCGGGTTACGCTCCGCACGCTGTGACCGTTGACCGCCGTACCGCCGACAACGCCGGACTGGGCACCGCCAAGGGCGCACTGGCCCCCGACGAATCTCCACTTGCCACTGCCGAATCCGCACAGCAGGACGACCAGCCGTGATCTTCCCGACCATCGAGTTCGCCTGTTTCTTCGTCGTCGTGCTCGTGGGTTCGTGGTTGCTGATGCCGAATCCGCGCTGGTGGAGGCCGTTCATCCTGCTGGCCTCGTTGGCGTTCTACGCCTACGCCGACTGGCGCTTCGTCGGCCTGCTGCTGCTGTCGGTGGTCCTGAACCAAGCTGCTGCGACCCTCATCGCCAGCAGCGCGGATCCGGTGTACCGCCGCCGTGTCCTGTGGTGCGCGGTGGTGGCGGACATCGCCGTACTCGCGGTGTTCAAGTACGTCGATTTCTTCGCCACGAGTATCGACGCGATGCTCGAGCGGCTCGGCATCGGCATGCCCCTGCCGCTGTTGCATCTGGCCCTGCCGATCGCCATCTCGTTCTTCACGTTCCAGGCGATCTCGTATGTGGTGGACGTCTACCGCGGTGATGTCCCGCTGGCCCGGCCGATCGACACCGCCATCTACCTGACGTTCTTCCCGCACCTGGTCGCCGGTCCGATCGTGCGCGCTCGAGAGTTCATCCCGCAGTTGACCTCAGGGCCGCGCGATCCGCGCCGAGTTCCCGCAGCGCCGGCACTCATGCTCATCGCGGGCGGTCTGGTGAAGAAGGTCGTGATCGCCGACGTCCTCGCGACTCGGCTGGTCGATCCGGTGTTCGGTAGTCCGTCGTCGTACAACCCCGTCGAGGTCTGGCTGGCCGTGCTGGGCTACGCCGCCCAGATCTATTGCGACTTCTCCGCGTACACCGACATGGCCATTGGTTTCGCGATGCTGCTGGGATTCCGATTCCCGCAGAACTTCGATCGGCCGTACCGGGCCCGTTCGCTCCGAGACTTCTGGCACCGCTGGCACATGACGTTGTCGCGATGGCTGCGGGACTACGTCTACGTCCCGTTGGGCGGCAGCCGCCGTGGCGTCCGCCGTACCTACCTCAACCTCATGCTCACGTTCCTCATCGGTGGTCTGTGGCATGGGGCCGCTTGGACTTTCGTCATCTGGGGCGCGATCCATGGTGGCGGCCTCGTCGTGCAGCGATGGTGGGCCGGTCGCCGCCGAGAGCCGGTCGGCGCCACGGTCGCTCGCGCCGGGACGGCTCACGACGACGACGGTGGGTCTGTCGAGGAGGTAGGTCCGCTCGGGTACGGCGTCGCGCCGGTGTCGGCCGCCTCGACCGGTGCCGACCGGGCGACCGTGGTGATCCGGCCGGATCCGGTGGCCCCCGGCTTCGACGGCTCCGGGCCGGTGGCAGTCGGTGTTCTCGCGCCGCGGCGGCTGGTGCTCCGGCGTCGCCCGTCGGCGACCGGACGGCCCGCGCCCGGCTCGACCACTCCCGGCGCGGCTACCGGCCGATCGGCCGCGACCGGGCGTCCCACCGCGGGACCAGACGCCACCGGACCAGGGACCACCGGACCGAGCAGCACCGGCCCGGCGGCCACCGGACCGGGTACGTCGGGGCCGGCCGGCGGTCTGCCGCCCGGTCTCGCCTGGGCGCTGACGTTCGCCGTCGTCTGCCTGGCCTGGGTGTTCTTCCGGGCGCCCGATCTGACTGTGGCGCTGGAGGTTCTCGGTCGACTGGTGACCGGATGGTCGGTGCCGCTGACGATCGTGACGCCCACCGTCGTGCTGTTGGTGGCTGCCGGGCTCGGGACGCAGTGGGTGCCGGATCGCTTCTGGTACGGCGTCCAAGAACGCTTCGCCGCGCTTTCGGTTGTCTTCCAAGGGGTACTGCTGGGTCTGCTGATCGTGGCGTGCAATGTCGTCATCGGGCAGGCCGGCGTCGCCCCCTTCCTCTACTTCCGGTTCTAAAGTGCCATGACCACCACCACAGATCCCCGCCGCGTCCGTTCCGCGACGGCCGTCAGCGAGCCGGCGTCGCATCCGGCCTTCGACGAGTCACCGGCGCGCCGGTTGCCGGCCGGCAAGGTCATCGTGGTCTGCATCGTGGCCTGCCTGACTGCCGCGCTGCTGGGCAGTGCCACCATGGTCCGCACCGCTCGCGGCATGGCCGCCGGCCCGGTCCAATCGATGATTCTCGCTGTGGCAGAACCGATCGACCGGTTCGCCGCCGCGGTGTGGCTGGACAAGCCCGCGCAAGGACTGGCGCTGCTGGCCGGCACCCAACTCGACGATGCGGCCGGTCGCGATCTGCTGGCCGGCTCCGACGACATCCTGACGCCCCCGTCAGCACCGCCAGCCGCGCCGGCTGCGGGCAAGACCCCGGCTGTGGGAAAGACTCCGGCGCCGACCGCGTCCACCGGGCCGGTGCTCACCCCGGTCACCACGCCCTCGGTGACCGCCCCGGTCCCGGTCCTGGTATTGGGCGACTCGCTGGCGACGTACGTCGGGCAACAACTGCAGAACCTCACGACGGACGCGGGAATGGTCGACGTGACCACGGTGTGGCGCAACGGAACAGGGCTGACCACGCCGGGCTATTTCAACTGGCAGTCGTTCGCGCTGGACCAGGTGGCCAAGCGCCGTCCGAAGGCGGTCGTCCTGGTCCTCGGTGGCAACGATCGGACCGAGATGACCAAGGACGGTCAGCCGCTGCGGCTGGGAACGGCTGCGTGGGATACCGAGTACGCCCGCCGGGTTGCGGTGGTGATGGCCAGTGTGCGGGAGGCCGGCGTCGAGCGGGTGTACTGGGCCGGGCCGCCGACTGCCCGTGACGACGCCTGGGACAGCGCGTACGCCGCGGTCAATACGGCCATCGCTCGCGCGGCGGCCGCGGTGCCAGGAGCGCGGTACGTCGATCTCTACCACGGCACCGCGGTGGACGGTCGGTACTCCGACACGGTGACCTTGGACGGCACGACGCTCAACGCCCGCCAGGCCGACGGGATCCACTGGACGTTCGCGGCCGCCAAGCAGCCGGCTCGCCTCGTGCTCGCCGCGGTCGCCGACGACTACGGCCGCGTGTCCTGACCTTCCTTCGTCGGCGACTGCGGCGGGACCGCGGAACCTGGTGCGCACTGCGCGACCCGGGACGACGCCGACACGCAGGTAGCATCGCGGCGTGGCCTACTTCGACCACGCCGCGACGACGCCGGTGCTCCCCGAAGCGCTCGCCGCCTGGACTGCTGCGGCCGGCCGGGTCGGCAACGCTTCGTCGGTGCATGCGTCCGGCCGGCGGGCACGGCGTACCGTCGAGGAGGCGCGGGAGTCGATCGCGCAGAGTCTGGGCGCCCGACCCGGTGAGGTCATCTTCACCTCCGGCGGCACCGAAGCAGACAACTTGGCGCTCAAGGGAATCGCCTGGGCCCGGCGCGCCGGGGATCCGATGCGGCGGCGGGTGCTGGTCAGTGCGGTGGAGCACAAGGCGGTGCTCGACCCGGCCGGCTGGCTGGCGGCCCGCGGCGACACCACCGTCGAACTCCTCCCCGTCGACGCGAGCGGCCGGCTGGACCTGGCGGCGTTCCGGCTCAGCATCGAACGCGACCCGGCATCGGTCGCCCTGGTCTCGGTGATGTGGGCGAACAACGAAGTGGGCACCGTGCAACCGGTGGCCGAGGTCGCCGAGCTGTGCCGGCAGTACGGGATCCCGGTGCACAGCGATGCCGTCCAGGCGGTTTCCACGCTGCCAGTGGCAGCCAGTCTGGTCGACGCGCTCACCGTCAGCGGCCACAAGCTGGGGGCTCCGGTCGGCGTCGGCGTCCTCGTCCTCGGACGCGACGTGGACGTCGTTCCGGTGCTGCACGGCGGAGGACAGGAACGCGACGTCCGTTCCGGCACGCTCGCTCCGGCCGACGCGGCCGCGCTGGCGGCAGCGCTGCGCGTGGTCGTGGCCGAACGCGACCAGCACGCCGCCCGCCTCGCCACGCTGCGCGCCGATGCCGAGCGCCGGATCACTGCTGCCGTACCGGAAGCGATGATCACGGCTGCCGATGCCGTCCGGCTGCCGGGTATCTCCCACCTGACCTTCCCCGGCTGCGAAGGCGATGCGCTGTTGATGTTGCTCGATGCCGCCGGCGTCGAATGCTCGACCGGATCGGCCTGTGCGGCAGGGATTCTGCAGCCAAGTCACGTCCTGATGGCCATCGGCATACAGCCGCAGCGGGCGCGGGGCTCGCTGCGGCTGTCGTACGGCCGACAGACCACGGCCGCCGACGTCGACGAACTGCTGGCCGCCCTGCCGCCCGCAGTCGCCCGGGCCCGCCGAGCCGGGCTGGTGGCAACGGCGGACAGGTCCTGAGATGCGTGTGCTGGCAGCGCTTTCCGGTGGCGTGGACTCCGCGGTTGCCGCGGCCCGGGCGGTCGACGCCGGTCACGATGTGACTGGCGTCCACCTCGCGCTGGCCCGTGACCCCCGCTCCCACCGGACCGGGGCCCGGGGTTGCTGCAGCCTGGAGGACTCGCGCGATGCCCGGCGCGTCGCCGACGTCGTCGGAGTGCCGTACTACGTCTGGGATCTCGCCGATCGGTTCCATGACGACGTGATCGCCGACTTCGTGGCCGAGTACGCCGCGGGACGTACCCCGAACCCCTGCGTCCGGTGCAACGAACGCATCAAGTTCGCCGCCGTACTCGAGCGTGCCGTCGCCTTGGGTTTCGACGCGGTGTGCACCGGCCACTACGCGCGCCTGGTCGACGGACCGACCGGCCGGCAGCTGCACCGGGCCGTCGATACAGCCAAGGACCAGTCGTACGTGCTGGGCGTCTTGGACGGCTGGCAACTGGACCGGGCACTGTTCCCGTTGGGCGACAGCCACAAGCACGCCGTGCGTCGCGAGGCCGCCGAGCGCGGGCTGCTGGTGGCGGACAAGCCGGACAGTCACGACGTGTGTTTCATCCCCGACGGCGACACGGCCGGCTGGTTGCGCGACCGACTGGGGGAGCAGCCCGGTGACGTCGTCGACGTCCAGACCGGCCAGGTGGTCGGCGCGCACCACGGGACCTACGGCTTCACCGTGGGCCAGCGCCGTGGCCTGGCGTTGGCGGATCCGGCGCCGGACGGGCAACGACGGTACGTGGTGGACGTCGACCCGTTGTCGCACAAGGTGTTCGTCGGCTCGTCGGAACTCCTCGGCGTTTCGGAGGTGACCGGTACGGGCTGGCGCTGGTGCGGTCGGGAGTCCGCCGGACCTGGCTTCGATGCCGACGTACAACTGCGCGCCCACGGTACGCCGGTGCCGGCGCGGGCGACGGTCACCGGCGGCGACGTCGTGATCTCGTTGCGCGAGAACGTACGCGGGGTCGCCCCCGGCCAGTTGGCAGTGCTGTACGACGGCACCCGCGTCCTGGGTTCCGCCACCGTGGCAGCCACCGCCACACCCATCACCTGACCACCCCACCTGGCCGTCGCCGACTGCCACCGCCGACACCGCCAGGTCGGTCGCCGGCCGGCCGCCGCCGCCACCACCGCCTGACCACCGCCAGGTCTGTCGCCGACCGACCGTCCGTCCCCGTGTGGCGCGCTTTGTCGTCGCCATACCGGCCGGTAACCGGCCGTCTGACGCCCGCAAGGCGCGCAACACCGGAAGGAGAGGGACCACGGGCCGTCGGTAGCCTCCGCCGCATGGTGCAGCCCCCAGCAGACCCCGGTGGCGGAGTGGGACCCGGCGGCGGCCGACCCGGCCAGGTCGGGTCGGCCGCGGAGGATGCCGCTGACCGTTGGCCGGGTGGCGTGGCCACCGGGGTCGGCTCGCTGCCGGGTACGCAGCCTCGCGAGGCGGTGACCTTGGTCGCTGGGGAACTGCCCGAGCTGCCGCACCTGCCGGAACTGCCGAACCGCGGTCCCGGCGCCGACCTCGTGGGGCGGACGGCGGGCCTGCTGGCCCTGGTCGGCGAGGACTTCGCCGTCGAGACCACGCCGCTGGGCTGGCGGATCGCCGGCGCGCGGAGCCGGGTCATGCGACGGGCGGCGTCCTGGCTGGACGAGGACCTCGACGCGTTGCAGGAGCGGTTCGCCGGCTACACCGGGCTGCTGAAGGTCGCCGTAGCCGGACCGTGGACGATGGCCGCGCAACTGGAACTGCGTACCGGCGAACGCGCGGTACGCGACGTCGGTGCCTGCCGCGACCTCGCCGGCGCCGTGGCCGAGGCCATCGCGGCACACGTCGCCGACGTACGCCGGCGGGTGCCGCACGCTCGACTCATGGTGCAACTGGACGAACCGTCGCTGCCCGCTGTGGTCGCCGGCAGCATCGCCACCGCCAGCGGACTGTCCCGCTACCCCGCGATCGACCTGCCGGCGATCGAGCAGCATCTCGGTGGCGTGCTGGCAGCGGCGCAGCAGGCCGGGGCGGTGCCGGTCGTGCACTCGTGCGCCGGCGGGCTGCCGTGGTCGGTGCTGTGGCGCGCCGGTGCCGCCGCCGTGTCGGTCGACCTGGACACCGTGACCGAGGCCGACCACGCCGAACTCGCCGAATGTGTGGATGCCGGACTTCGCCTCGTGCTGGGTGTCGTGCCGGCCGTCGACGGGCCGCTCGCGGGAGTGACGGCTACCGTCGGGCGGGTGCAGCGATGGTGGCGCCGGCTCGGCCTGGACGACGACCAGCTCGCCCCGGCGGTGGCCCTCAGCCCGTCCTGCGGGCTGGCCCACGCCTCGCCGGCGTGGCCACGCCGGGCGTACGGCGCCTGCCGAGCGGTGGCCCGGGCGCTGCGCGACGAGCCGGGACGCCCCGACGTAGCGGAGGGGTTATCGGGAAACTCGGCCGGGCAGCAGCGGCGATCGGGACAGTACGGCGCGCCGGGGCGACGATGACGAGTCCGGACGACGAGCTGCCCGACGGAGCCGTGGCGGACGCCGGTCCCGTCGTCGTACCGGACGAGGCACGGCGTCGATGGCAGGAACTGGTCGAAGTCGTCCTGCAGGCCCGGGAGCGCTACTACACCCACGACGCGCCGACACTGTCCGACGAGGAGTACGACGCGGCGTTCCGCGAACTGGAACAACTCGAAGCAGCCTGGCCGGAGCTGGTCACCGCCGATTCGCCCACCCAGTCCGTCGGCGGCCGCCGTGCGGAGATGTTCGAGCCGGTCGAGCATCTGGAGCGGATGTACAGCCTCGACAACGCTTTCTCGCTGGACGAGCTGACGGTCTGGGCCGACCGCATCAGCCGGGATATCGGCTCCTTCCCCCCGGCCATCTGCGAACTCAAGGTCGATGGTTTGGCCGTCGACCTGGTCTTCCGTGACGGACGGTTGCGGACGCTGGCCACCCGGGGTGACGGCCGGGTGGGCGAAGACGTCACCCACAACGCGCGCTACATCCCGGCCATACCGACACTGCTGCAACCGGAGCCGGGTGTCGCGGTGCCGCGGCTGCTGGAAGTGCGCGGCGAGATCTACTTCCCGATACAGGAATTCGAACGCATCAACGCCGAGCAGCTGGATCTCGGCTTGTCGCCGTTCGCCAACCCCCGCAACACCGCGGCCGGCACTCTCCGGCAACGCATCGACCGTCGCGAGAGTGAGCTTGCCGAGATCCAGGCTGCCGGCCGCGCCGCGGGGAAGACCGCACGATCACCGGACCGGTCGGCTGCCCGGCAGGCCCGCCTGCTGGCCGAGCTCGACCGAGCCCGGCAGCGCCTGGGCTCCTTGCGCCTGGTCCTGCACGGGATCGGGGCGCGCGACGGGGTCACGTTCACCGCGCAGAGCGAGACGTATGCCGTCCTCGCCCGGCTCGGCCTGCCGGTCAGCGAGCGTGCCCGGGTCTGCGCCGACCTGGCCGGCGTCCAGGAGTTCATCGAGTTCTACGGCGAGCACCGGCACGACGTCGAACACGAGATCGACGGCGTCGTGGTCAAAGTCGACGACCTGGCGTTGCAGGGCCGGCTCGGCGCGACCAGCCGGGCACCGCGGTGGGCCATCGCGTTCAAGTATCCGCCGGAGGTGGTGCGCACCCGGCTGCTGGACATCCGGGTCAACGTCGGACGGACGGGCCGGGTGACGCCGTTCGCCCTCATGGCGCCTGCCCGGGTGGCCGGCTCGACGGTGGCGATGGCGACCCTGCACAACGCGTCGGAGGTCGAACGCAAGGGAGTTCTCATCGGCGACACCGTCTTCCTGCGCAAAGCGGGCGACGTGATACCGGAGGTGATCGGTCCGGTCGTGGAGGCCCGGACCGGCGACGAGCGGGCCTTCGTCATGCCGACGCACTGCCCGGAGTGCGGAACCGCGTTGCGGCCGGAGAAGGCCGGTGACGCCGACATCCGTTGTCCCAACGCCCGATCGTGCCCGGCGCAGCTGCGCGAACGGGTGTTTCACGTCGCCGGTCGCGGCGCGTTCGACGTCGAAGGGCTCGGCTACAAGGCGGCCATGGCGTTGCTGGACGAGGGTCTGCTCACCGACGAGGGCGACCTGTTCGCGCTGACCGCTGCGGACCTGCAGCGCAGCGAGTTCTTCACGCGGGATTCGCCGTCGGGCCGGATTCTCAACGAGAACGCTCGGCGGGTCCTGGCGCAGTTGCAGGAGGCCAGGCACCGTCCGTTGTGGCGGGTGCTCGTGGCGTTGTCCATCCGGCACGTCGGTCCGACCGCGGCACGGACGTTGGCTCGCGAACTCGGCTCGGTCGACGCGCTGGCGGCGGCCGATCCGGCGGACCTGGCCGCGGTCGACGGCGTCGGCGAGATCATCGCCGACGCGGTGCACGAGTGGTTCGCCGTCGACTGGCACCGCGAGATCGTCGAGAAGTGGCGGGCGGCCGGGGTCGACCTCGCCGAGCAGCGCGCCGACGACGGTCCACGGCCGCTGCAGGGCGTCACCGTGGTGATCACCGGCACCCTCGACGGGTTCTCGCGTGACGGGGCCACCGCGGCGGTCCAGGAGCTCGGCGGCAAGGTCTCCGGCTCGGTGTCGAAGAAGACCGATTTCGTCGTCGTCGGCGACAATCCGGGAAGCAAGTACGACAAGGCGCTCGGCCTCGGCGTGCCGATCCTCGACGCGGCCGGCCTGCGCATCCTGCTCGACCGCGGCCCTGACGCCGCCCGCGAGGTCGCCACCATCGGATCCGGGAAACAGTCCGCGCCCTAGTGGCGCGAGGTTTCCCCGCTCGGAGCGGGTTCGGCGCCCGCCCTAGGATGACCGCCATGCCCGCGATCACCCGTGACGAGGTTGCCCACCTCGCCCGACTGGCCCGGCTGGCCATCGACGACGCCGAGCTCGAGCACTATGCCGCCCAGCTCGAGGTGATCCTCGACGCTGTCGCGTCGGTCTCACAGGTCGCTGCCGACGACATTCCGCCCACCTCCCATCCGGTCCCGGTGGTCAACGTCTTCCGCGACGACCAGGTGCTCCCCGGGCTGTCGCACGACGAGGCGCTCGCCGGCGCTCCCGCGGTGCAGGACGGCAGGTTCCGGGTGCCCCGCATCCTCGACGAGGATGCGGCCGACCGATGAGTTCGGAGTTGACCGGGCTGTCGGCGACCGAGCTCGCCGGTGTGATCGGGGCCGGTGACGTCAGCGCCGCCGAGGTCGCGCAGGCGCATCTGGATCGCATCGCCGAGGTGGACGACCGGGTGCACGCGTTCCTGTACGTCGACTCCGCCGGCGCACTGGACGCGGCGGCAGCGGTGGACGCCAAGCGTGCTGCCGGCGAGCCGCTCGGGCCGCTGGCCGGCGTTCCGTTGGCGCTCAAGGACGTTCTCACCATGCGCGGCGTTCCGACCACGTGCGGCTCGAAGATCCTCGAGGGTTGGCTGCCGCCGTACGACTCGACCGTCGTCGCCCGGCTGCGCGCGGCCGGCGTGGTGATCCTCGGCAAGACGAACATGGACGAGTTCGCGATGGGTTCGTCCACCGAGCACTCCGCCTACGGACCGACCCGCAATCCGTGGGACCTCGACCGTATTCCCGGTGGCAGTGGCGGTGGTTCGGCCGCCGCGGTGGCGTCCTACCAGGCGCCGATCGCGATCGGGACCGACACGGGCGGGTCGATCCGGCAGCCTGCCGCGGTGACCGGCACGGTCGGCGTGAAGCCGACGTACGGCGGTGTCTCCCGGTACGGCCTGGTCGCGCTCGCGTCGTCGCTGGACCAGGCCGGCCCGTGTGCTCGTACCGTCCTGGACGCTGCGTTGCTGCACGAGGCGATCGCCGGGCACGACCCGTTGGATTCGACGTCCACGGCGGCGCCGGTCCCTGACGTGGTGGCGGCCGCCCGGCTCGGCGAGATCCGCGGGATGCGGGTCGGCTTGGTCAGGCAGCTCGCCGGCGAGGGCTACCAAGCCGGTGTGTCGCAACGCTTCAGCGAAGCCGTCGAGTTGTTGCAGGAGCTGGGCGCCGAGGTGGTCGAGGTCTCCTGCCCGAGTTTCGACCACGCGTTGGCGGCGTACTACCTGATCCTGCCGAGTGAGTGCTCGAGCAACCTCGCCCGCTTCGACGCCATGCGCTACGGGTTGCGGGTGGGCGACGACGGCACGCGGTCGGTGGACGACGTCATGGCCCTCACCCGCGAGGCAGGCTTCGGCCCGGAGGTCAAGCGCCGCATCATGATTGGGACGTACGCGCTGTCCAGCGGGTACTACGACGCCTACTACGGCCAGGCCCAGAAGGTCCGCACCCTCATCATGCGCGACTTCACCGCCGCGTTCGAAACCTGTGACGTCCTGCTGTCGCCGACGGCGCCGACGACGGCGTTCCGGCTGGGGGAGAAGGTCGACGACCCGTTGGCCATGTATCTGAACGACGTTGCCACGATCCCGGTGAACCTGGCCGGTACCTGCGCGATGTCGATCCCGATCGGCCTCGCCCCGGAAGACGGTCTGCCGGTGGGCCTGCAGGTCATGGCGCCGCCGATGGCCGACGACCGGCTCTACCGCGTCGGCGGCGCGCTGGAAGCGGCGCTGTTCGACCGGTGGGGCCACCTGCTGGTCGAGGAGGTGCCGTCGCTGTGACCGCGCCTGTGACGGCATCGTCGTACGACGACGCCATCAGCCGCTACGACCCCGTCATCGGGCTCGAGGTTCACGTCGAACTCGGGACGGCCTCGAAGATGTTCTGCTCGTGCCCGACGACCTTCGGCGCCCCACCGAACACCCAGGTGTGCCCGACCTGTCTTGGACTGCCCGGTTCGATGCCGGCGTTGAACCGGACGGCAGTTGAGTCCACGATCCGGATCGGCCTTGCGCTGCACTGCGACATCGCGTCGTGGTGCCGGTTCGCCCGCAAGAACTACTTCTATCCGGACATGCCGAAGGACTACCAGGTCAGTCAGTACGACGAACCGTTGTGCTTCGACGGGTATCTGGACGTGCCGGTCCCGCTGCCCGACGGTGGCAGCACGGTCGTGCGGGTGGAGATCGAGCGCGTCCACATGGAGGAGGACACCGGCAAGCTCACGCATGCCGGCAGCCAGACCGGTCGCATCCACGGCGCCGAGTACTCCCTGGTCGACTACAACCGCGCCGGCATCCCGCTGATCGAGATCGTGACACGGCCGGTCCCGGGCACCGGCGCGTTGGCACCGACGGTCGCCCGGGCCTACGTGACCGAGTTGCGCGATCTGGTTCGCTCGCTGGGGGTTTCCGACGTCCGGATGCAGGAGGGCTCGCTGCGCTGCGACGCCAATGTGTCGTTGCGCACGGCGCCGTCGGAGCCGCTCGGGACTCGTACCGAGACCAAGAACGTCAACTCGCTGCGATCGGTCGAGCGCGCGGTCCGCCACGAGATCGAACGCCAGGCAGCCGTGCTGGACGCCGGCGGATCGGTACGCCAGGAGACGCGTCATTTCCACGAGAACGACGGCACGACCACGCCGGGACGCTCGAAGGAGCAGGCGGAGGATTACCGCTATTTCCCCGAGCCGGACCTGGTGCCCATCGCGCCGTCGCCGGAGTGGATCGCCCAGCTGCGTGAGTCGATGCCGGAGCCGGTATCGGTCAGACTCGCTCGGCTGCAACGTGACTGGGGGATGAGTGACGTCGAGATGCAGTGGGTCCGCGGCGCGGGTGCGGTTGACCTAATCGAGCAGACCGTGGCCGCCGGCGCCGACGCCGCGGCGGCGCGCAAGTGGTGGACTGGGGAGCTCGCCCGGATCGCCAACGAGCGCGGCCTGGAACTGCCCGGGCTGCCGGTGACGCCGGCCGACGTGGCCGCACTGGTGTCGTTGGTGGACTCCGGTCGCATCAACGACACGCTGGCGCGGCGCGTCCTGGAGGGAGTGCTCGCCGGCGAAGGGACACCGGAGGCCGTCGTCGATGCGCGCGGTCTCGCCGTGGTGTCCGACGACGACTCGCTACTGGCGGCGATCGACGAGGCGCTGGCGGCGCAACCGGATGTGGCAGAGAAGATCCGCGGTGGCAAGGTCCAGGCGGCCGGCGCCGTCGTCGGCGCAGTGATGAAGTCGACCCGCGGGCAGGCCGACGCTGCCCGGGTCCGCGAACTCGTGCTGCAGCGCCTCGGGGTCTCGTCCTGATCCGTCGCGCCGGCCGGCCGAACGCGCCGACTCAGGACAGCACGATCCGGACGATGCGGTCGTCGCCGGCGCGAGGCGAGCCACGCCCGTCGGTGTTGTTGGTGAGCACCCACAACGAGCCATCCGGTGCGGCCACCACGTCGCGCAGCCGCCCGAGTTGACCGTCGAACCACGCCACCGGATCGCCGACAGCGCGCCCGCCGTCCAGTCGCACCTGCCAGAGTCGTTGGCCGCGAAGCGAAGCCACCCAGGCGCTGCCGCGCAGTATGACGGTCCCACTCGGTGACGCGACGGCCGTGGGCGACCAGTGGGCCACCGGATCGGTGAAACGTCCCGCGCCACCGGGGCCTTCGACCACGGGCCAGCCGTAGTTCCCGCCGGCGGCCAGCAGGTTCAGTTCGTCGACGTCCCGGTTGCCGAACTCACTGGCGAACAGCCTGCCCTGCGGGTCGAACGCCAGACCCTGCACGTTGCGGTGACCGAGGGTGAAGACCGGTGAGCCGGGGAACGGGTTGCCCGGCGCCGGCTTGCCGTCGGCGGTGATCCGCAACACCTTGCCCGCCAACGAGTCGCGGTCCTGGGCGAGCGTTGCGCTACCGGTCTCGCCCGTCGCGACGTAGACCAGGCCGTCCGGTCCGAACGCGATCCGACCGCCGTTGTGGATGGTCCCTCGGGGTATCCCGCCGAGGACCCGCTGCTGAGCGCCGAGGGACGAGCCGTTCCAGGCGATCCGGTCGACCCGATTGCCGTCGTCGGCGGTGTAGTACACCAGGACGGACGACGGCGCGGGTCCCGGCGGTACGGCGATGCCCAGCAGGCCGCCCTCACCGCCGGGCCGCACGCCGGCCACCGTCCCGACGACGGTCACCGCTGCGGGGCCGCCGGCGGTGGCGGCGGAGATCCGTTTGACGCGAGCGCTGTCGCGCTCGGTCACCAGCGCCGAACCGTCGGGCAGGAACGCCAGGCCCCAGGGCGCGTCGAGACCGGTGGCGATGGTGCCGGCGAGCGAAGCCTGGGTGGCCGGCGGCGCTGCCACGGGCGGCGCAGCCGAGGAACTGCTCGCTCCCGGCGGCGTTGGGTCGATCGATGCCGGCGGCGGTGTGACACCCGACGGACCGCCGGCCGATTCCGAGGCGTCGCCGGCCGCCGGTGGGGCCGAGGAACATCCGGCCGCGGCGACGGCCAGCAGCGACGAACCCAGCACGATCGCGGCGAACGTGCGGCGGCGCGACCGGAAGGACCTCATTCGCCCAGTGTCGCCCGGCCACCGCGACCGCGCTCGTGCGCGTCGTGGCCGTCCCTGCCTGGCGAGCGGGGCCGCGACGCGGTGCCCGCGGGCCTCGCCCGGGGGCGAGTGGATCACCGCCCGTGCCCGAGGTGGCCCGCGGCGGTGGCCGTCTAGGCTCCGCGCATGACCGACGCTCCGGATCTCAAGCCGCACAGCCGAGCCGTCACCGACGGCATGGAGCGGGCGGCGGCCCGCGGGATGCTGCGGGCCGTCGGCCTCGGCGACGACGACTGGGAGAAGCCCCAGATCGGGATCGCGTCGTCGTGGAACGAGATCACCCCGTGCAACCTGTCGCTGGACCGGCTCGCGGTCGCGGCGAAGGAAGGCGTCCACACCGCCGGCGGCTACCCGCTACAGTTCGGGACGATCTCGGTCTCCGACGGCATCTCCATGGGACACGAGGGGATGCACTTCTCGCTGGTGTCGCGCGAGGTGATCGCCGACTCCGTCGAGACGGTCATGCGCGCCGAGCGCCTGGACGGGATGGTCAACTTCGCCGGCTGCGACAAGAGCCTGCCGGGCATGCTGATGGCCGCTGCCCGGCTCGATATCGCGTCGGTGTTCGTGTACGCCGGATCGACGCTGCCCGGCACTGTCGACGGCCGGGTCGTGACGATCATCGATGCCTTCGAGGCGGTCGGCGCGTGCGCGCGGGGGCTGATCGGCCGGGACGAGGTCGACCGCATCGAACGGGCGATCTGCCCGGGCGAAGGCGCCTGCGGCGGTATGTACACCGCGAACACGATGGCGTCGGCGGCCGAGGCGCTGGGTATGTCGCTGCCCGGGTCTGCCGCGCCGCCGGCGGTCGACCGGCGCCGCGACGGGTACGCCCGCCGCTCCGGTGAGGCCGTCGTGGAACTCCTGCGGCAGGGGATCACCGCCCGCGACATCATGACCCGCCCCGCCTTCCTCAACGCCATCGCCGTCGTCATGGCGCTGGGCGGTTCGACGAACGCGGTGCTGCACCTACTTGCGCTGGCACACGAGGCCGACGTGGACCTGGAGTTGGAGGACTTCCACCGGGTCGGCTCCCGAGTTCCCCTCTTGGCCGACGTGAAGCCCTTCGGCCGCTACGTGATGACCGACATCGACCGGGTCGGCGGGGTCCCGGTGGTGCTGCGTGCCCTGCTGGACGCCGGCCTGCTGGACGGCGACTGCCTGACCGTGACCGGCAAAACGATGGCGGAGAACCTGGCCGGGATCTCCCCGCCCGATCCCGACGGCGACATCCTCCACGCCACAACGCATCCGCTCGGTCAGGCCGGCGGCATCACCATCCTCGGCGGCTCGCTGGCCCCGGACGGCGCGGTGGTGAAGTCAGCCGGGATCCCGATCACCACCTTCGAGGGGACGGCGCGCGTCTTCGAACGCGAACGCGCCGCGATGGATGCGCTGGAGGACGGCACGATCCAGCCGGGCGACGTTGTGGTCATCCGGTACGAGGGCCCCAAGGGCGGCCCCGGGATGCGCGAGATGCTCATGATCACGGGGGCGATCAAGGGTGCCGGCTTGGGCAAGGACGTCATGCTCGTCACCGACGGCCGGTTCTCCGGTGGCAGTACGGGGCTGTGCATC
This sequence comes from Actinomycetota bacterium, assembly GCA_004297305.1. NCBI lineage: Bacteria > Bacillati > Actinomycetota > Actinomycetota bacterium. Next base: position 85,702 of record SCTR01000005.1, on the reverse strand, counting down.
GGCCACGTGGCTCCCGAAGCGGTCGACGGCGGGCCCATCGCGTTCGTCCGCGACGGCGACCGGATCCGCATCGACATCCCGGGTCGCAGCCTCGAGCTGCTGGTGCCGGACACCGAACTGGCCCGGCGCCGTGAAGGCTGGCAGCCGCTGCCGCCGACCTACTCGCGCGGCGTGCTGCACAAGTACGCCCGGCTGGTGGGATCGGCTGCGCGCGGTGCGGTGTGTGACTAGCCGCTGCCCGACAGGGGCGCCGGCTTGACATGACCGGGTCGGTACGACGACCCTTCGTGTCGTGCAGACCACACTGATCCTCGTACTCGGGCAGCGCGCCAGCTGACCTCGAGTGAGTTTGCGCGCACCCCTCGTCGCCTTCGGGCCGGGGGGTTTTTCGTTGCCCTGACCTGAACCACCGACGACGAGCAGGAACGAACCCCATGAGTGAGCAGATCACCGGAGCCGCGAGCCTCATCCGCTCGCTGGAAGCTGCCGGCGTCCAGACCGTGTTCGGGATTCCGGGCGGCGCGATCCTGCCGGCGTACGACCCGCTCATGGACTCGCAGCAGATCCGGCACATCCTGGTGCGCCACGAGCAGGGTGCCGGTCACGCCGCCGAGGGATACGCGCTGGCCACCGGACGGGTCGGGGTGTGCCTGGCCACCTCCGGTCCGGGCGCGACGAACCTGGTGACGCCGATCGCCGACGCGTACATGGACTCGGTGCCGATGGTCGCGGTCACCGGGCAGGTGGCGGCCCCGGCGATCGGTACCGACGCGTTCCAGGAAGCGGACATCCGCGGCATCACCATGCCGATCACCAAGCACAGCTACCTGGTGACCGATCCCACGGAGATCCCGCGGGCGGTCGCCGAGGCCTTCCACATCGCCGCCACCGGCCGGCCTGGTCCGGTGCTCGTCGACGTGTCGAAGGACGCGCTGCAGGCCATGACCACGTTCTCGTGGCCGACGCAGCTGGACCTGCCGGGGTATCGGCCGGTGACCCGGCCGCACTCCCGGCAGGTCCGCGACGCCGCGCGGCTGATCCTCGACTCGCGCCGGCCGGTGCTGTACGTCGGCGGGGGAGTGGTGAAGGCGGGAGCCAGCGCCGCGCTGCGCGGGTTGGTGGAACTCACCGGCATCCCGGTCGTCACGACCCTGATGGCGCGCGGCGCCTTCCCCGACAGCCATCCGCTGCACCTGGGTATGCCGGGGATGCACGGTTCCGCGAGTGCCGTCGGTGCGCTGCAGAAGGCCGACCTGCTGATCGCGCTCGGGACCCGGTTCGACGACCGGGTCACCGGCAAACTGTCGACGTTCGCCCCGGGCGCCAAGGTGATCCACGCCGATATCGATCCGGCCGAGATCTCCAAGAACCGGACCGCCGACATCCCGATCGTGGGCGACGTCGGCGAGGTCATCGCCGAACTGACCGCGCTGCTGCAGGCCGAGGCGGCGGCCGGACGGACCGGGGACTACGACGGCTGGCGCGCCGACGTCGCGCGGTGGAAGGGGACGTACCCGTTGGGCTACGAGACCCCGGCCGACGGTTCCGTTGCGCCGCAGTACGTCATCCAGCGGCTCGGCGCGCTGGCCGGGCCCGACGCGATCTTCGCCGCGGGTGTCGGGCAGCACCAGATGTGGGCCGCGCAGTTCATCGGGTACGAGCAGCCCGGCCGGTGGCTGAACTCCGGTGGCCTGGGCACCATGGGTTTCGCCGTACCGGCCGCCATGGGGGCCAAGGCCGGCCGTCCGGACGCGACGGTCTGGGCGATCGACGGCGACGGCTGTTTCCAGATGACCAACCAGGAACTGGCGACCTGCACCATCAACGACATCCCCATCAAGGTCGCGGTGATCAACAACTCGGCGCTGGGGATGGTCCGGCAGTGGCAGACGCTGTTCTACGACCAGCGGTACTCCAACACCGACCTGCACCACACCGGCCAGCAGCGCGGGACGCGGGTGCCGGACTTCGTCAAGCTGGCCGACGCCTACGGGGCGGTCGGCCTGCGCTGCGAGACGCCCGAGCAGGTGGACGAGACCATCGAGAAGGCCATGTCCATCAACGATGTCCCCGTCGTCGTGGACTTCGTCGTGCACAAGGATGCGATGGTCTGGCCGATGGTCGCCGCCGGTACCAGCAACGACGACATCAAGGTCGCGCGGGATCTCGCGCCCGTCTGGGACCGGGAGGTCTGAGCATGACCAGGCACACGCTGTCGGTGCTCGTCGAGGACAAGCCCGGCGTGCTGGCGCGCGTCGCCAGCCTGTTCTCACGGCGCTCGTTCAACATCGAGTCGCTGGCGGTCGGGCCGACCGAACTGCCCGAGGTGTCGCGGGTGACCATCGTGGTCAACGTCGACAACCTCCCGCTGGAACAGGTCACCAAACAGCTCAACAAACTCGTGAACGTACTCAAGATCGTGGAGCTGGAACGCGAAGCGTCGGTGCAGCGAGAGCTGGTGCTGGTGAAGGTCCGTGCCGAACTCGACCAGCGACCCCACGTGCTGGACATCGTCCGGTTGTTCCGGGCGCACGTCGTCGACGTCGGCACGGACGCGGTCACGATCGAGGCCACCGGCGGGCCGGACAAGGTCAGCGCGCTGCTGGCTGCCCTGGAACCGTTCGGCATCCGCGAGTTGGTGCAGTCCGGCGTCGTCGGCCTGGCCCGGGGCACCCGGTCCATGACCGACCGTGCCCTGCGCCCGGCTGATCGAACCGCGTAGCCTCAGCCCCGCCGCGCGGCCGGCCGACGACGACCAGCACGACCACGATCCGCAACGACGACAGCACTGAGACCAGCTCACCGGACAAGGAGACGCCGACGTGGCCACGCTCTACTACGACAACGACGCCGACCTGGCGGTCATCGCCGCCAAGAAGGTGGCCGTGCTCGGCTACGGCAGTCAGGGCCACGCACATGCGCTGTCGCTGCGCGATTCCGGCGTCGACGTGCGGGTCGGGCTGCCGGAAGGGTCGCGCAGTCGCGCCAAGGCCGAAGCCGAAGGCCTGCGGGTGGTCGACCCCGCGACGGCGTCCGCCGAGGCCGACGTGATCATGATCCTGGCCCCGGACCCGGTCCAGCGGCACCTCTACGCGGAGTCCGTGGCGCCCAACCTGTCCGACGGCAACGCGCTGTTCTTCGGTCACGGCTTCAACATCCGGTTCGGCTACATCAAGCCGCCTGCGGGTGTGGATGTGGCGATGGTCGCTCCCAAGGGCCCCGGCCATCTGGTCCGCCGGGAGTACGTCGCCGGCCGCGGCGTGCCGGTCATCGTGGCGGTGGAGCAGGACGCCACCGGTCAGGCGTGGCCGCTGGCGCTCAGCTACGCCAAGGGGATCGGCGGGCTGCGGGCCGGCGGTATCCAGACCACGTTCACCGAGGAGACCGAGACCGACCTGTTCGGCGAGCAGGCCGTGCTGTGCGGCGGCGTCTCCCAGCTGGTGCAGTACGGCTTCGAGGTCCTCACCGAGGCCGGCTACCAGCCGGAGGTGGCGTACTTCGAGTGCCTGCACGAACTCAAGCTCATCGTCGACCTGATGTACGAGGGCGGCATCGCCAAGCAGCGGTGGAGTGTGTCGGACACCGCTGAGTACGGCGACTACGTGTCGGGCCCGCGCGTCATCGACTCCCACGTCAAGGACAACATGCGGGCGGTGCTCGCCGACATCGTCAACGGGTCCTTCGCCGCGCGCTTCATCGCCGATCAGGACGCCGGGGCACCGGAGTTCGCCGCGCTGCGCGCCCGCGGCGAGCAGCACCCGATCGAGGCGACCGGCCGCGACCTGCGCAAGCTCATGGCCTGGGTCGACAGCGGCGACGACGACTACGTCGAGGGGACGGCGGCGCGCTGACGGTCGCATCGCTGACCGGCGGCGAGCACATGCTGGCGAACATCCGCGACCTCGGGGGCCTGCCGACCACCGGCGGAGAGCTGACCCGGTACGGCGTCCTGCTGCGCAGCGACGCGCCGGTCCTCGGCGACCCGGTGCCTGCCGAGCTGCCGACCTGGCCACCGGGGACGGTGGTGGACCTGCGCGGCGACACCGAGACCGCGGGGGTCAGCCACCCGCTGGACTCGCCGGACACCGTCGTGCTGCAGGTGCCGGTGCTGCGCGACGTGGCCCGTCCGCAGTACCCCGATACCGACCTCGACGTGACCAAGACCAACGAGGGCCTGCTCAGCGGCGAGCGGTACGTCCGCATGATCGCCGGACACCGGGCGCCTCGCTTCCTGCCGATCCTGACGGCCGCGGCCGATGCCGCCTCGCCGTTGCTGGTGCACTGCGCGGCCGGCAAGGATCGCACCGGCGTGGCGGTCGCGCTGCTGCTGCTGGCCGCGGGGGTGCAGCGTGAGGCGGTCGAGGTCGACTTCGTCCTCACCGAGCAGAACCTGCCCGGCATCGAGGCGCGGCTGCGGCTGCATTCCAAGGTGCCGTTGATCGGCGTGGACGAGCAGGGCAAGGTGCTGCCGCCCACCCTGGTCGCGATCCGCCGGCTGGTCGACGCGATCGAGGCGGTGGACGGCGGCATCGTCGGGTGGTGGACCGCGGCCGGAGCCTCGCCGGAGCTGCTGGACCGCTGGCGGTCGCGGTTCGTCGGCTAGCGGCCCGGCCGACGGCCGTCGGCGGTGATGAGGGCCGTCGGTAGGATGGCCCGGCTCGCCGCCGGACGTGATCCCGGCAGTACCCGCGCCGGGTGGATGCGAGTTCGCCGACAGCCGGCGAGAAGAGTTCCCCCGCCACCAGAGGTGTCCTGTGAGCAAGCCTGTCGTCCTCATCGCCGAAGAGCTCTCCGGCGCCACCGTGGCGGCGCTGGGTCCGGAGTTCGAGATTCGCTACTGCGACGGCGCTGACCGTACGGCGCTGCTCGCGGCGATCGCCGACGTCGACGCGATCCTGGTGCGGTCGGCGACGAAGGTGGACGCCGAGGCCATCGCCGCGGCCCGGCAGCTGAAGGTCGTGGCCCGCGCCGGCGTCGGTCTGGACAACGTCGACGTCAAGGCCGCCACCCAGGCCGGCGTGATGGTCGTCAACGCGCCCACGTCGAACATCGTGAGCGCGGCCGAGCTGGCCGTCGGACTGCTGCTGGCCAGCGCTCGCAACATCTCCCCGGCGCATCAGGCGCTGCGCCACGGGGAATGGAAGCGTTCCAAGTACACCGGGGTCGAGCTCGCGGACAAGGTCGTCGGCGTCGTCGGGCTGGGCCGGATCGGCATCCTGGTCGCGCAGCGGCTCTCGGCGTTCGGTGTCACGCTGATCGCCTACGACCCGTTCGTGCAGCCGGCCCGCGCCGCGCAGATCGGCGTACGCATGGTTCCCCTTGAGGAGTTGTTGCGCGACAGCGACTTCATCACCGTCCACCTGCCGAAGACGCCGGAGACGGTGGGCCTGATCGGTGCCGAGGCGTTGAAGACGGTGAAGCCGACGGTCCGGGTGATCAACGCCGCGCGCGGTGGCATCGTCGACGAGACCGCGTTGTACGAGGCGCTCAGGGACGGCCGGGTGGCCGGTGCCGGGCTGGACGTGTTCGCCACGGAGCCGTGCACGGACTCCCCGCTGTTCACCCTCGACAACGTCGTGGCCACCCCGCACCTGGGTGCGTCGACCGACGAGGCGCAGGAGAAGGCCGGGATCGCGGTGGCCCGCTCGGTACGGCTGGCCCTGGCCGGCGAACTGGTTCCCGATGCGGTCAACGTCCGCGGCGGCACGATCGCCGAGGACGTCCGCCCGGGCCTGGCGCTGTCGGAGAAGCTCGGCCAGATCGCGGCTGCGCTGGCGGCGGCGCCGGTCGCCGGGATCGAGGTCGAGGTTCGCGGCGAGATCGCCTCGCAGGACGTCAAGATCCTGGAACTGTCGGCCACCAAGGGCGTCTTCGCGGCGCTGGTGGACGAGCCGGTCTCCTACGTCAACGCCCCGGTCATCGCGGCCGAGCGCGGCGTGAGCGTGTCGCTGGTGACCGACCCGGAGAGCCCGGACTACCGCAACGTGGTACGCGTCCGGCTGACGCTCACCGACGGTCAGGCGGTGTCCGTCGCGGGGACGGTGACCGGTCCGCGAGGCGTGGAGCGGATCGTCGAAGTCGACGGTTTCGGCGTGGACGTGCCGATCAGCGCGCACCTGGCGTTCTTCCGGTACGTCGACCGCCCGGGCGTCGTCGGCATCGCCGGGCGCGTCCTGGGCGACGCCGGCATCAACATCGCCGGCATGCAGGTCAGTCGTGACGAGGCCGGCGGCCAGGCGCTCATCGCGCTCACCGTCGACACCGCGGTGCCCGCCGAGGTGCTCTCGGCCATCAGCGGCGCCATCGGCGCCGACTCCGGCCGCACGGTGGACCTGGCCGACTAGGCCTGTCGATCCCGGACACGGATAGCCCGGTGCCGCTCGCCGGGCTGCCCGCGGGCACCTTGACCGGTGGTGGTCGCGACGCTACGTTCCGATTGATCAATGGCGTCCTGATCGCCTGAGGCTGTCGCCTGTCAGGGCGTTCCGGTTGATCGGGGGCGTTCCGCTTGGTCCACGGTCGGGGGCGGAAGTGAGGGACGGGTCCATGCCCATCACGTATCTGGATCCGGACGCCGGGCCGCCGCACGAGACGCACGAGTACCAGCTCCGACTGGCCGGCGACGGGGCAGTCCGGATCGGGTTGCTGGCGAACGGGTTCCCCGACTCGACCGCGTTCCTGCAGGAGGTCCAAGCCGCGATCGGCGCACACCAGCCGGACGCGTCCTTCGTGCTCTACACCAAGCCCCGGCTCGGGACGTCGCTCACCCCCGACGAGATCGGGCAGCATTTCGGTGACTGCGACGCGCTCGTCGTCGCGATCGGGCACTGCGGATCGTGTACGGCGGCGTCCACGCGCGACGCGGTCACCATCGCCGGCTACGGGTTGCCCGTCGTCCTGCTGGTCACCGAGGTGTTTCATCCGTTGGCGGCGCAGGTCGCGTTCTCGCTCGGTCTCACCGGATTGCCGCAGGTCGTCCTGCCGCACCCGCTGGCAGGGACCGGGCTGGAGAACCTGCGCGTGGTCGCCACCAAGTTCAGCCCGGAGATTCTGTCCGATCTGCGTGGGCTGGCCGCGTGAGCGGGGCTCGACAGCTGCAGGCAGCCGACGAGGCTGCCGCCCAGGACGCCTTGCAGGAGCACGGGCTCACCGACGGCCTGCCGGTCGTCGTACCGACGCCGGCGCGGGTGGAGCAGCTCATCCAGGCCGGCGGCCTGGATGCCGAGTTCGTCCTCGGTGAGATCGGGCCGCGGCTCGGCGTCGCGACCATCGAGAAGGTCGCGATCAACGCCGTGATGGCCGGCTGTCTGCCCGAGCACTTTCCGGTGGTGATCGCCGCGGTCCGGGCAGTCACCCGCCCGGAGTTCGACCTCACCGAGTTGCAGGCGACCACGCACAACGTGGCCCCGCTCATCATCGTGAACGGACCGGCCCGGATCGACTGTGGCCCCATCGCCAGCGGCGTCGGCGCGCTCGGTGCCGGCTTCCGGGCCAACGCCACCATCGGCCGGGCGCTGCGGTTGTGCCTGCTCAACCTCGGTGGCGCCCGGCCCGGGGTCGGCGACATGGCGATCATGGGACAGCCTGGCAAGTTCAGCTACTGCCTCGCCGAAGCCGAGGAGCACAGCCCGTTCCCGCCGTTGCACACCACCCGCGGCTGTGCTGCCGAGGACAGCGCGGTGACCGTGGTCGGGGCCGAGGCACCCCACTCGGTCCTGGTGGCGATCGGCACCACCCATTCCGACCTCCCCTTCGCCGACCGTTGGCTGCGGACGGTCAGCGCCGCGCTGGCCAGTCCCGCCTCGAACAACAGCCAACACGAGGCGGGCACCGTGACCGTCGTGCTGAACCCGGCTCACGCGCAGCCGATGGCGGAGGCCGGCTATACGCGAGAACAGCTCCAAGCGGAACTGTTCTCGCGCACCTGGCGGACCGCGGAGGAACTCGCGTACTACACCGGGGCGACGTACCCGCCCGGCAGTCGCTTCAACGTCGTCAAGGAGCCCGCTGACATCCTGCTGCTGGTCGCCGGTGACAGCGGGAACTACACCTACCTGATGCCGAGCGCGGGTCCGCTGGGCAGCCACTTCAACCGGCCGGTCACCCAGCGCCTGGTCGACCAGACCTGCGAATTGCCCGCGCCGTCGGTCTAGCGGACCTGCGAATTGCCCGCGCCGTCGGTCTGGCGACGCGCGCCGTGGGTCCAGCGGAACCGCGCCGCCGGCCTCGCTGACGTCACGGAACTAGAGTCGACTGTCGGGCCCGCTGAACCGGGCGCTATCGCTGCGCCCGGTTCACCGCACTGATGATCGCCTTCAGCGACGCGGTCGTGATCGACGGATCGATCCCGACGCCCCACAGGCTCTGTCCGGCGACGGTGCATTCCAGGTACGCCGCTGCCGTCGCGTCACCGCCGGCGGCCAGCGCGTGCTCGTGGTAGTCCAGCACGCGGACGTCGAGGCCGTGTCCGGCCAGCGCGTCGCAGAACGCGGCGATCGGTCCGTTGCCGACACCGCGCAGCGCGACCTCGACCCCGCGATCGACCACCACGACGTCCACGGTGGTGTCGCCGTCGACCGCGGAGTCCTGCCGGACCGACCGCAATGCGAGCCGTCCCCACGGGGCGGTCGGGTTGGGCAGGTACTCGTCGGTGAAGTACTCCCACATCTGGTCCGGCGACACCTCGCCGCCCTCGGCATCGGTGACCCGTTGCACCACACCGGAGAACTCGATCTGCAGCCGGCGTGGCAGTTCCAGCGAATGCTCGGTGCGCATGATGTAGGCGACGCCACCCTTGCCGGACTGCGAGTTGACCCGGATCACCGCTTCGTACGTGCGACCGACGTCCTTGGGGTCGATCGGCAGGTACGGCACCTCCCACGGGTGCTCGGCCACGTCGTGTCCGGCCTGTTCGGCCTCGTCGGCCAGCGCTCGCAGCCCCTTGTTGATCGCGTCCTGGTGCGATCCGGAGAACGCGGTGTACACCAGGTCGCCGCCGTACGGATGCCGCTCGTGGACCGGGATCTGGTTGCAGTACTCGACGGTGCGACGGATCTCGTCGATGTCGGAGAAGTCGATCTGCGGGTCGATGCCCTGGCTCATCAGGTTCAGGCCCAGCGTGACCAGGCAGACGTTGCCGGTCCGCTCGCCGTTGCCGAACAGGCATCCCTCGATGCGATCCGCGCCGGCCATGTACCCCAGTTCCGACGCGGCCACCGCCGTACCGCGGTCGTTGTGGGGGTGCAGTGACAGCACCACGGAGTCGCGGCGCGACAGGTGCCGGTTCATCCACTCGATCTGGTCGGCATACACGTTCGGGGTGGCCATCTCGACCGTCGCGGGCAGGTTGAGGATCACCTTGCGATCCGGCGTGGGCTGCCACACCTCGTTGACCGCGTCGCAGATCTCGACCGCGTACTCCAGCTCGGTCCCGGTGAACGACTCCGGGGAGTACTCGAAGAACACGTCGGTCTCGTGCGCGATCTGCTCGGCAAACTTCGCCACCAGCTGTGCGCCGTGCACGGCGATCTCGGTGATGCCCTGCCGGTCCAGGCCGAATACGACGCGCCGCTGCAGCGTCGACGTCGAGTTGTACAGGTGGACGATGGCCTGCCGGGCGCCGCGGATCGACTCGTACGTCCGCTCGATCAGGTGCTCGCGGGACTGCGTGAGGACCTGGATCACCACGTCGTCGGGGATGGCGTCGGTCTCGATCAGCTCACGGACGAAGTCGAAGTCGGTCTGACTGGCCGACGGGAACCCGACCTCGATCTCCTTGTAGCCCATGCGGACCAGCAGGTCGAACATCCGCCGCTTGCGGTCCGGGGTCATCGGGTCGATCAGGGCCTGGTTGCCGTCGCGCAGGTCGACCGCGCACCAGCGCGGCGGCTTCGTGATGACGGCATCCGGCCAGGTCCGGTCGGTCAACCGAACAGGAGTGAAAGGACGGTAGCGCTGCCAGGCCATGCTCGAGGGCTGCTGGGGGTTGCGCTGCGGTGTGGGGGGCGTTGCGGTGCTGCTCACAGGGGGTCTCCGGTCGACATCGCGGTCGTGGACCGGCACGCCAGGACACCCCGCGACGGGGAGGCCGGTCGAATCAGGCCCCGCCGCGGCGGCCGAGAAGCAGGCGCGCAGACGACATAGTGCGGCAAGGATAGCAGCGAAATGCCGACCGCTCGCGCTCGCCGACCTGCCCACGCCGGGCGGCCGCCGTCCCGGGCGCCTGCGGCAGCGCGGCGGACCGGTTACGCCGTCCGCGTCGTGGTGCCGGACATGTGGGTGACCGGATCGCTACGGTCTGTCGCGAGGCCCCTCGCCCGAGGGGCGACCAGGAGGCATCCGCCGTGAGCACCCCGACCCCGCCGCCCGCTGCTCCGCTGCCGCCGCCCGGCGGTTACGGCGCACCGGTACCGGTGTTCCCCAATGGCAAGCCGATGCTCGACGCCGCAGGCAACCCCGTATCGGAGAAGTCCCGGCTCGCAGCCGCGCTGCTGGCCTGGTTCCTGGGCGTCCTGGGTATCCACCGCTTCTACGTCGGCAAGGTCGGCACGGCCATCCTCATGATCGTGACGCTCGGCGGCCTGGGCATCTGGGTGCTCGTCGACTTCATCATGATCTTGATCGGCTCGTTCCGCGACAAGGAAGGCAAGGCCCTGCAGAACTGGTAGCGGCTGGCCGATCGGGGAAACTCGCCGTCCTTCCCGCGAGTTTCCCCGATTCGCCGGTTCGGCCGGTTCCCCCCGTCTCCACGGAACTGCGTCCGTATGCCGAGACGAGGATGTCGAGGCGTGGACGGCGGCGTACGCTGCCGGCCATGTCCCGCTCCCTGCGTCTGGCAGTCATTCCCGGCGACGGCATCGGTGTGGAGGTGGTCGGCGAGGCCCTGAAGGTGCTGGCCGCCGCCGCGCCGGCCGACGACCTCGCCGTCGCCACGCAGGAGTACGACCTGGGGGCGCGGCGCTACAACGCCACAGGCGAGACGTTGCCGGACACCGTGCTCGAGGAACTGCGCGGCCACGACGCGATCCTGTTGGGCGCCATCGGCGATCCGAGTGTGCCGCCGGGCGTGCTGGAGCGCGGCGTGCTGTTGCCGTTGCGGTTCGCGCTGGATCACCACGTGAACCTCCGGCCGGTCAAGCTGTACCCCGGTGTCGCGACGCCGCTGGCAGGCAAGGGCGTCGAGGACATCGACTTCGTGGTGTGCCGTGAGGGGACCGAGGGTCCGTACGTCGGTGCCGGTGGAACGCTGCGGCGCGGCACCCCGCACGAGGTGGCCACCGAAGAGAGCCTCAACACCGCGTTCGGCGTGGAGCGCATCGTCCGTGATGCCTTCCAGCGGGCCACGAAGCGCCGGCGCAAGGTCACGCTGGTGCACAAGACCAACGTGCTGGTGTACGCCGGTTCGCTGTGGCAGCGGACCTTCGACCGCGTCGCGGCGGAGTTTCCCGACGTCACCACCGACTACTGCCACGTCGACGCGGCGGCGATGTTCTTCCTCACCGCTCCGGAGCGTTTCGACGTCGTCGTCACCGACAACCTGTTCGGCGACATCCTCACCGACATCGGCGCGGCGATCACCGGGGGCATCGGCCTGGCCGCCAGCGGCAATCTCGACGTCAGCCGCACCAACCCGTCGATGTTCGAGCCGGTGCACGGCTCGGCCCCCGATATCGCCGGGACCGGTCAGGCGGACCCCACCGCGACGGTGCTGTCGCTGGCGATGCTGCTGGACCACGTCGGGGCGTCGAAGGCGGCGGATCGTGTGCAGGCCGCCGTTTCCGCGGACCTGTCCGGCCGGCAGGGCAACGGGGCCCGCTCGACCGCCCAGATCGGCGATGCCTTGGCAACCGCAGTAGCCGGCTGACCCGGGACGCCGGCGGATCGCCGAGGCGAACGCCGCCCCCGGGTCGTGCGCTCCACCGAATCCGTGCTGAGCCGAAGGGGTAGCGTCCGACCATGACCACGACCTCCCACGCCGAGGCATTCGCGCTGCACCGCAATCCCGCGCCGCTGCCGGTGGCCGAGCGGGCCGCGATCCTCGCCGACCCCGGTTTCGGCCGGACCTTCACCGACCACATGGCGCGGGTGCGCTGGGACGCCGACCGCGGCTGGCACGACCCCGAGCTGGTGCCGTACGGCCCGCTCACCATCGACCCAGCGACCAACGTCATCCACTACGGGCAGTCCATCTTCGAAGGACTCAAGGCCTACCGGCACGCCGACGGGACGGTGAAGACCTTCCGGCCCTGGGCCAATGCCGCCCGCTTCGCCAAGTCCGCCCGGCGGCTGGCGATGCCGGAACTGCCCGAAGAACTGTTCCTGGGATCGCTGCAGGCGCTCGTCGGCGTGGATTCCGCCTGGGTCCCCGCCGATGCCGAACGGTCGCTGTACCTGCGGCCGTTCATGTTCGCGACCGAGGTCGGTCTGGGCGTTCGGCCGGCCAACGCCTACGACTATCTGCTCATCGCGTCGCCGGCCGGCGCGTACTTCGCCGGCGGGGTGCATCCGGTGTCGGTGTGGCTGTGCGACGACTACGTGCGCGCGGCCCCCGGCGGGACCGGCGAGGCCAAGTGCGCCGGCAACTACGCGGCCTCGTTGATCGCCCAGGCGGAGGCGATCGAGCAGGGGTGCGACCAGGTGGTCTGGCTGGATGCCGCCGAGCACCGATGGGTCGAGGAGATGGGGGGCATGAACCTCTTCTTCGTCTACGGCAGCGGTCGCGACGCCCGGGTGGTGACCCCGGCGCTGACCGGCGCCCTGCTCGAAGGCGTGACCCGCTCGTCCTTGCTCACCCTGGCCGCCGATCTGGGCTACGGCGTCGAGGAGGCACGCGTCAGCGTCGAGGAGTGGCGCGCGGGCAACGCCAGCGGGCAGCTCACCGAGGTGTTCGCGTGCGGGACCGCCGCGGTGATCACGCCGGTCGGGCACGTTAAGAGCCGCGACGCCCAGTGGTCGATCTCCGGCGGGACGGCCGGGCCGATCACCTTGCAGCTGCGCGAGGCGCTGCTGGACATCCAGACCGGGGCCGCGGCAGATCCGCACGGCTGGATGTATCCACTCGGGTAGGCGTGTGGCACACTGCCACGGTGACCTGCGCCACCCGCCTGATTATTGGACTGCGCGTCGACTGAGTTCCCCGTCGACGCGCCAACCCCCTACGCCACCCCGGCGAGGGGGTTTTTCGTTGCCCGGATCCGCCCGAAGGACGTGACCAGCATGACCGGTCCAGACGACTCGTTCCACGTGTACGACACGACGTTGCGCGACGGCGCGCAGCGCGAGGGGATCTCGTACTCGGTGAACGACAAGCTCGCCGTCGCGCGGTTGCTCGACGACTACGGGGTCGGCTTCATCGAAGGCGGCTGGCCGGGGGCGATGCCGAAGGACACCGAGTTCTTCGCCCGCGCCGCCAGCGAACTGCAGTTGCAGCACGCGCAGCTGGTGGCGTTCGGGGCGACCCGTCGCGCCGGTGCCACCGCGGCCAGCGATCCGCAGGTCGCGGCGCTGCTCGAGTCCGGCGCGCCGGTGGTGACGATCGTGGCGAAGTCCGACGTCCGCCATGTCACGCAGGCCCTGCGTACCACGCTGGACGAGAACCTCGCGATGGTCACCGACACCGTGGCCCACCTGGTGGCGGCAGGCCGGCGGGTCTTCGTCGACCACGAGCACTTCTTCGACGGCTACCTGCACGATCCGGACTACGGGGTCCGCCTGCTGGTCGCTGCCGCCGACGCCGGTGCCGCCGTCGGGGTGCTGTGCGACACCAACGGCGGCATGTTGCCGTCCCGGGTGCTGGCGATCGCCAGCGACGTCGCGTCACGGACCGGCGTCCGGCTCGGCATCCACTGCCAGGACGACACCGCCTGCGCCGTGGCCAACACCCTGGCGGCGGTCGAGGCCGGGGCGACCCACGTGCAGTGCACTGCCAACGGGTACGGCGAACGCACCGGCAACGCGGACCTGTTCGCCGTGGTCGCGAATCTGGAGACCAAGCTCGGAATGACGGTGCTGCCGGCCGGGAAACTGCGCGAAACGGTCCGGGTGTCGCACGCCATCGCCGAGATCGCCAACCTCACGCCCGACACCCACCAGGCGTACGCCGGTACGTCGTCGTTCGCGCACAAGGCGGGCCTGCACGCCAGCGCGCTCAAGGTCTCCGCCGAGCTGTACAACCACATCGATCCGGCCTTGGTGGGCAACGACATGCGGGTCCTCATCACCGAGATGGCCGGTCGCGCCTCGGTCGAACTCAAGGGCCGCGAACTGGGATTCGACCTGTCCGGCGACCCCGACCTGCTCGGGCGCGTTGTCGACCGCGTCAAGGAACTCGAGGCCAGGGGCTGGACGTTCGAGGCCGCCGACGCGTCGTTCGAGTTGTTGCTGCGGGAGGAATCGGCGGGCCGGCACCGGCTGTTCACCGTCGAGTCCTGGCGCACCATCGTCGAGCAGCGGCCCGACGGCGAGGTCGTCAGCGAGGCGACCGTGAAGGTCCTGGCCGACGGCGACCGGATCGTGGCGACCGGCGAGGGCAACGGGCCGGTCAACGCCCTCGACAACGCGCTGCGGACCGCCGTGGTGCAGCTGTGCCCGGAGGTCGACAAGCTGGAGCTGGTCGACTACAAGGTGCGGATCCTGGCCGGGGTCACCGGGACCGGGGCGGTGACCCGGGTGCTGGTCGGGACCACCGACGGCGACGCGGAATGGACCACGGTCGGGGTGCACGAGAACGTGATCGCGGCGTCGTGGACCGCGCTGGAGGACGCGTTGGCCTACGGGCTGTTGCGTTCCGGCCGCTAGCGACGGACCGGCCGGCCGCTGCCGGGCGGGCGGCCGGCGGTCGGATAGGGTCGCCGACCGTGCGCATCGCCCGGTTCTCGACCGCCGGCGACGTCGGCTTCGGCCTCGTCGACGGACTGGACGAGGCCGGCCGCCCCGGGCCGGACACCGTGATCGCGGCGATCGCCGGCCATCCGTTCGCACCGCCGGAACCCACCGGCGTCGTCCACCGGCTCGCCGACGTCCGGCTGTTGGCCCCGGTGCTGCCGAGCAAGATCGTGGCCGTGGGGCGCAACTACGCCGAGCACGCCGCCGAACTGGGCAACGCCCAGCCGGCCGAGCCGATGCTGTTCCTGAAGCCCAACACGTCGGTGATCGGCCCGGCCGATGTGATCCGGTTGCCGTGGCAGTCCGCCCAGGTCGACCACGAGGCTGAACTCGCCGTGGTCATCGGCCGGCTCTGCCGCGATGTCCCGGTCGAACGCGTCGATCAGGTCGTGCTCGGCTACACCGCGGCCAACGACGTGACCGCCCGGGATCTGCAGCAACGCGACGGACAGTGGGGCCGGGCCAAGGGTTTCGACACGTTCTGCCCACTCGGTCCCTGGGTCAGCACCGACGCGGACCCGGCGGATCTGGCGGTGTCCTGCACCGTGAACGGCGAGGTGCGCCAGCTCGGCCGTACCTCGCAGTTGTCCTACGGCGTGGCCGAACTGGTCGCCTACATCTCGGCTGTGATGACGCTGCTGCCCGGCGACGTCATCCTCACCGGAACGCCTGCGGGAGTGGCTGCCCTGTCGCCGGGCGACGAGGTCAGCGTCGCGATCGAGGACGTCGGCGTCCTGACGAACCTGGTCGGCGACCGTGACTAGCGCCGCCGCGGGGGCACGCAGCGACGTCCGGGTGCGATTCTGCCCGTCGCCGACGGGGAATCCGCACGTCGGCATGATCCGGACCGCCCTGTTCAACTGGGCGTACGCGCGGCATACCGGCGGCACGTTCGTGTTTCGTATCGAGGACACCGACGCGGCGCGCGACAGCGAGCAGTCCTACACCGATCTGCTCGACGCCCTGCGCTGGCTCGGCCTGGACTGGGACGAAGGCCCCGAGATCGGCGGCCCGTACGGGCCGTACCGGCAATCGCAGCGGCTGGAGCGGTACGCCGACGTGGCCGCGCGACTGGCGGCGGCCGGCTACGCCTACGAATGCTGGTGTACCCCAGCGGAACTGGAGTCCCGCCGGCAGGCGGCGCGGGCCCGCGGCGAGGCGCCCGGCTACGACAACCATTGCCGGCAACTGCCTGCGGAGCAGGTGGCGGCGTACCGGGCTGAGGGGCGCCAGGCGGCGCTGCGGTTCCGGATGCCCGGCCACGACCTGGCGTGGGACGACCTGGTGCGCGGCCCGCTGCGATTCGGTGCCGAGCACGTCCCGGACTTCGTGCTGGTGCGGGCCAACGGTGATCCGCTCTACACGCTGGTCAACCCGGTCGACGACGCGCTGATGGGCATCACCCACGTGCTGCGCGGCGAGGATCTGCTCAGTTCGACGCCGCGGCAACTGGCGCTGTACGAGGCCTTCGCGGCCATCGGCGTCGGCAGCGGGGCGACCCCGCAGTTCGGCCATCTGCCGTACGTGATGGGGGAGGGCAATCGCAAGCTCTCCAAACGCGATCCGGAGTCGTCGCTGTCGATGTACCGCGAGGGCGGGTTCCTGCCCGAGGGCCTGCTGAACTACCTCGCGCTGCTGGGCTGGTCCATCGGGGAGGACCGCGAGATGTTCTCGTTGTCGCAGCTGGCAGAAGCGTTCGAGCTGAGCCGGGTCAACCCGAATCCCGCGCGGTTCGACCTGAAGAAGTGCACCGCGATCAACGCTGACTGGATCCGGGCGCTGCCGGTCGACGAGCTCGCCGATCGGCTGACACCCTTCCTGACGGCCGAGGGGCTGCTGCCGGCGACGCCGACCGTCGAGCAACGGGCGTTGCTGTTGGCTGCGGTCCCCCTGGTGCAGCCGCGCATGGAGGTGCTCACCCAGGGCGTGGCGATGCTGGCGTTCCTGTTCGTGCCGGAGGCGTCGTACGCCGTGGACCCGGCCGAGGCCGCCGCACAGCTGTCTGCCGAGGCGCAGCCGGCGTTGCAGGCCACGCTCGCGGCACTGACCGCCGTGACGACGTGGCAGGCCCCGCAGATCGAGGCCGCACTGCGCTCCGCGCTGGTGGATGGGCTGGGGCTCAAGCCCAAGCACGCGTTCGGCCCGGTCCGGGTCGCGGTGACCGGTCGGCGGGTGTCGCCGCCGTTGTTCGAGTCCGTCGAGCTGCTCGGCCGCGAGCGGACCTTGCGGCGGATCGCCGCGGCGTTGGGCGACCGCTGAGCCTGGCTATACTCGCGTCCGCCGTGCCGACCGGGGCGCGGACCCATGGGGTATGGGGTAATTGGCAGCCCGACGGATTCTGGCTCCGTTAGTCTAGGTTCGAGTCCTGGTACCCCAGCTGGTGCAGCGCTCCTGGCGATTTGGGACCGTTGTGCGCCGTCGGATATGGTCTGCCCCGGTCGGCCCTGGCCCAGGCGTCGCGACCGTACGGCCCCGTTGTGTAGCGGCCTAGCACGCCGCCCTCTCAAGGCGGTAGCGCGGGTTCGAATCCCGTCGGGGCTACGTGGAAAGGCCCAGGTCGCAGACCTGGGCCTTTCGTTTCGTCGCCTGCTGAAGCGCTCCTGACCGCGGATGTGGACCACCGCATCCCGAGACCGCTGACCTGCCCTGTGGCCACGCGCCGGCTTTGCCGGCCACCGGCTCCAGTCGCGGCGATACCGTCACGCAAGCAGGGACCATCAGGACAGAAGGAGCCGCGATGATCCGCATCCTCGACGACATGCCCGCCGGCGTCCTCGGCGTGGAGCTCACCGGGCAGGTCACCAAGGCCGACTACACCACCATCCTGGAGCCGGCACTGCGCCACCACGACGGTCGGCTCCGCGTTGTGCTGGATATCCCGGAGGGGTGGGGCGGGATGGAGGCTGGTGCAGTCTGGCAGGACCTCAAGATCGGCGTGGCCGAATGGACATCCTGGGAGCGCCTCGCCGTCATCACCGACGTGGCGTGGATCCGCGACGGCATGCGCCTGTTCTCGTGGGCGATACCTGGCGAGTGCCGTGGCTTCACCCGGGCCGAACATGACGACGCCGTCGCATGGGCGGCGAACGGCTCCAGCGGCGGTTGAGGTCCGCGCACCGACGTCGACAACGCGAACCGCGGAGTGGATGGCACCGACCGTCGGCGCGGCATCGAGTGGTCGAGTGTGCCTGGTTGAAGGCGACGCCGGAGTCACCGCCATCGACGCGGCTGACGTGGTCGCCGTATCGATGGGGTGGGCGGGGACGGGGTTCCCGGCGTCCGGTGATGAGGTTATCCTCACCTAAGTTCGCCGATCATCAGCCCACGACCGAGGAGCAGCATGTCCGCGGTGGTCCCCGACACCCGATCGTCCTTCGCCGCTCGACTCAAAGCCGACACCGCGCAGGAGCACCGGCTCGCCGAGGACACCCCGTACGTCCGCAGGCTTGTCGCCGGGGAACTCGGCCGTGCTGACTACGTCGCGCTCGCGCTGCAGCACTCCGTGATCTACCAGGCCCTGGAGGACGTCGGAGCGACGCTGGCGGCCGATCCGGTGGCCGGTCCGTTCCTCGACGACCGGTTGCTGCGCCAGGCCGCCATCGACCACGACCTTCGGCTGCTCGTCGGACCGGACTGGCGCGACGCCGTGGTCGCGCTGCCGCAGACCGAGGAGTACGTCGAACGCATCCGTGGGTCGGCAAGCTGGCCGGCCGGTTACGTGGCGCATCACTACACCCGGTACCTCGGCGACCTCTCCGGTGGCCAGATCGTCGCGCGGATGCTCGCCACCCACTACGGGCTGCGGCCGGAGGAGCTGACGTTCTACGCCTTCGACGGCATCGACAAGCCCGTGCAGTACAAGCGGCGCTACCACGACCTGCTCGACTCGGCCGACTGGGATGCCGACGAGCGTGACCGGGTGGTGGCGGAGGTGGCCCGCGCCTTCCGGCTGAACGCCGCGGTCTTCGACGCCCTGCTCGTGCGGCACTGACGGCCGTGGCCCGTCTCGTCCCGGGGGTGCTGGCCGG
Organism: Actinomycetota bacterium; assembly: GCA_004297305.1. NCBI lineage: Bacteria > Bacillati > Actinomycetota > Actinomycetota bacterium. The sequence continues at coordinate 66,791 of SCTR01000005.1, read as the reverse complement.
CGCCGCCGCGCTCGTGCTCGCCGGGTGCGGCTTGCTGGCGAGCCCGCCGGAGCCGGACAACGCCGCCGGCGGGGGAGCGCGCAGCGCCGCCACCGGCGGCCCGTGGACCTGCGCGGGTCCGCGTACCGCGACGACGCCGGCGGATGCCGTGTGGCCCATCGGCGCTGCGCCGAGCGCCACCCTGCCGGTGACGGTCACCGACTTCTCAGGCCGGGCGGTCACCGTCACCGACACGCGGCGGATCCTGGCCTTGGACACCTACGGCACGCTCGCGACCACCGTGTACGCGCTCGGCCTGGGAGATCGGCTGGTGGGGCGTGACGTGTCCACCGGAATTCCGGCCCTGGCGCACCTGCCGGTCGTGACGCACAACGGTCACGAACTGAATGCCGAGGCCATTCTCAACCTCAACCCGAGCGTCATTTTGACGGACTACAGCATCGGGCCGCTGGAGGTCCAGCTTCAGCTGCGCGATGCCGGGATTCCGGTCGTGATCCTCGATGGTGGCCGCAGCCGGGCGACGATCGAGCCCCAGATCGAGGCGGTGGCCGCCGCGCTCGGCGTACCCGCGGCCGGCCGGGCGCTGGCCGATCGGGTCACGGCCGACGTCACGGCCGCCGAGGCCGAGGTGGCCCGGCTGGCGCCAGCGGCCGAGGCGGACCGGCCGCGCATCGTCTTCCTCTACCTGCGCGGCCAGGCGGGGGTCTATTACTGGTTCGGCAAGGGTTCGGGCGCCGACGATCTGATCGCCGCGCTGGACGGCGTCGACGTCGCGACTCAGACGGGATTGCTAGGGGAGCGGCCGATCACGGCAGAGGGGCTGGTCAAGGCGGCCCCAGACCTCTACCTGATGATGAGTCACGGCCTGGAGTCGGTCGGCGGTGTCGCGGGACTGGGACGCATTCCGGGGGTCGGCACGACGACGGCCGGGCGCGACGGATGCGTCGTGGACATGGCCGACTCCCAGATTTTGTCCTTCGGGCCGCAGTTCCCCGCGACGCTGACCGCACTCGCCCGCGCCGTGTACGGCGGCCCGCCCGCCGCGACGGCATCGCCGGGCGCCTCGTCGTGACCGCCCCCACCGTTCGGCGGGCGGTCGACGAAGCGGCCGGTCCACCGCGGTCGCCGGGCCTGCCACAGGTTCGGTCCGGCCGCGCGATGGCGTTGGTCGCGTGCTTGGTGGTCGCGCTCGGGATCGCCGTGATCGTGGCAGTGAGTCTCGGGCAGCTCAGCGTCCCACCGGCGCAGGTCGTGGGGTCCTTGCTGCACCATCTCGGCCTGGACTGGGGGCCGCTGCCGGCGCACCCGCAAGGGGAGGCCGCCCTGTGGGAGGTGCGCTTTCCCCGGGTTGTCATGGCGTTGCTGGTGGGCCTGTCGCTCGGGGCGGCCGGCGCGGTCATGCAGGGCGTCTTCGGCAACCCACTGGCCGAACCGGCCGTGATCGGGGTCTCCTCCGGCGCCGCCGTCGGTGCCTGCCTCGTGATCGTGATGGGCTGGACGGTCCTCGGCGCCTACACGACGGCCGTCGCCGCCTTCGTCGCCGGGCTGGTGACCACCTTCGTCATGTACACGCTCGCGCGCTCGGACAACCGGACCGAGGTCGTCACGCTGGTGTTGATGGGAATCGCCGTGAACGCCGTGGCGGCCGCGGCCATCGCCTTCCTGGTGTTCATCGGCGACCAGGCCGCGCGTGAGCAGATCGTCTTCTGGCAGTTGGGGAGTTTCAACGGCGCGCGATGGGAGTCGGTCGCGGTGGTGGCGCCCCTGGTGTGCGTCGGTCTGATCGGGACCGTGCTGATCGCCCGTCAGTTGGATCTGCTCTCCCTCGGCGAACGGGCAGCCCGGCACCTGGGCCTGCACATCGAGCGGCTCCGCATCGTCGCGATCGTCCTGGTCGCCCTGCTGGTGGCGGCCGGTGTCGCCTTCGTCGGGATCATCGCGTTCGTCGGCCTGGTGGTGCCGCACGTGATCCGCATGGTGATCGGCCCGGCGCACCGCGCCCTGATCCCGGCCAGCGCGCTGGCCGGTGCCCTCGTCCTGGTCGTGGCCGATCTGGTGGCCCGGACCGCCGTGGCGTACGCCGATCTGCCCATCGGCATGCTCACCGCGCTGGTCGGCGGACCCTTCTTCTTCTGGCTGCTGCGGCGTACCCGCGACCGGGCGGGGGGCTGGGCGTGAGCCTGACCCTGCCGTGGCAGCGCTCGCTGCGGCTGCCGGAGCCGTGGCAGACCGGACAGGTCGTGCTGCAGGCAACGGATGTCTCGGTCGTCATCGACGGCAGCGCCATCGTCACCGATGTCAGCCTGCCGGTCCGCGCCGGCGAGGTCCTCGCGCTGGTCGGCCCGAACGGCGCCGGGAAATCGACAGTGTTGAGCGTGCTGGCCGGCGACCGCGTCCCGACCTCCGGCGAGGTCCGGTTGGGCGGCGCCCCGCTGTCGGCGTGGACCGGCCGCGAGTTGGCCCTCCGTCGTTCGGTGCTGTTGCAGCAGGTGACGCTCAGCTTTCCGTTCACGGTGCTGCAGGTCGTCCGGATGGGCCGCTCGCCGTGGCTCGGGACCGACGGCGAGGACGGTGACGACGTCGCGGTGGCCGAGGCCATCGAGGACACGGACATGCGCGACTTCCTGTTGCGGCAGTTCAACTCCCTGTCCGGAGGCGAACGAGCGCGGGCGGCGTTGGCGCGGGTTCTGGCGCAGGGGTCCAGTGTGCTCATGCTCGACGAACCGACCGCGGCGATGGACATTCGCCATCAGGAGCAGGTCCTGTCGCTGGCCCGGTACCGCGCCCGCCGTGGCGACGCCGTGGTCGTCGTCCTGCACGACCTCGGCCTCACCGCCGCGTATGCCGACCAGGTGGCGCTCATGGCCGACGGCCGGCTGCGGGCGTGGGGTGCGCCGCGCGAGGTCTTCACCGAGGACCTGCTCAGCGAGGTCTACCAGGTCCGGGTGGAACTGATCACCCACCCGCGGACCGGCGCACTGCTGGTGGTGCCGTGGCGGGGCCCGGCGTGACGAATCGCCCAACTGAGGTTAGCCTCTCCTAATCAACGGGCGGCGAGCGGAGGACGAGGGTGACGGGCAGGCATCGGATTACCCGCAGCGTGCTTGCCGCCGCGGTCCTCGCGGTGCCTGCGGTCGGCACGATCTCGGCCCTGCCGGCCACGGCGGCTCCGGCGCCGGCTCTGCAGTTGTCCGCCAGCCGGCTCACCGCCACCGGTCCCACCACGATCACGGTCACCGGGACCGGCTACCTGGTCCCGCCGCACGCGCCGGGCGCCGAGGTCTTCGGCGGGGTGTATCTCGCCTTCGGCTGGGTGAAGCCGGGCGGGTCCTGGGGTCCCAGCCACCGGTCGTCCAGCAGCGACAACGGGACATTCGGGGTCAGCTACGCGTATCCCGGGGACGGTGGGGGAGCCGACACCCGCGACGACGGCAGCGGTGGCGTACGGCTGATCTCGTTCACCGGCGGCGGACTGTCGGGCGAGGCGACGGCCTTCCACATGGACCCGGGCGGGAACTGGCCGGCGGGGCCGAAGCCGGTGACGCTGGTCGTCCCGGGCGCCAGGTTCAGCTACCTGGACAGCGCCGGCGCCAAGCACACCGTCGACTGCCAGCAGGTCCAATGCGGCGTGTTCACGATCGGCGCCCACGGCAAGGCCAGTGCGACGAACGAGGTGTTCGCCCCGCTCACCTTCGTCGGCAAGGCCGGGGCGTCCGGCCAGGCCTCGGCCAAACCGACGGCGCGCGCCACGCCGCAGGCGTCGGCCACGGCGACACCCAAGCCCACGCCGAAGGCCAGTTCCGCCAGTGCCCCGGCGCAGCAGCCCAGCGACCCCGTGCCGTCCGTGGCGACGAGCGATACCCCCACGGCCGCAGCGACTCCCACCAGTTCGGTCAGCACCGATCCCGCCGCCTCCGCGGGGGCACCCTCGGCAGCCACGCCCACGGCTGAGCAGTCCGCCATTGCCCTGGCGGCCGGGTCGTCGCCCGGCACGGACGCCGCCCCCCGGGGGTGGTGGGTCGTCGCGGCGGCGGTCCTCGTCGCCGCGGTCAGTGGCGCGGTGCTGGTCCTGACCCGCCGCTCGGCCGGATCCGGCTGACCGGGCAGAGCCGGTTGACCGACCGATCCGGCTGACCCCGCCAGGTCGTCTGCAGTTCCCGTCCTACCCGTCGACCCCGAGGAGATCCCCATGCCCCACCGCAGCCGGTTGCGCCGTACCGCCATCGCGGCCGTCTCGACCGCAGCGTCGACCGCCCTCATCGGCACCCTCGGGATCGCGGCGGCCCCGGCGGCCAGCGCCGCGCCGATCGACGTGACCGGCGCGGTCCTGACCTGGAGCGGCAGCCGGCTGTTGCAGTCCGCGGCACCGATACCTGGTCAGTGCCACTACTTCTCGGCCGGCCTGTCGGATCCCGGCGACCTCGCCGACAGCTACGCCGCGACTGCCGGCAACGTCTCGATCCGCAAGGCAGCCGCGGCCGCGACGTACGCGACCCGGTGCGACGGTGCGACCACCGCGGCGGGGGTCGACCAACAGGTCGTGGTCACCGGGGGTACCGGCACGACCGACCCGGCCACCGGTGCGGGCACCATCCAGTGGACCGGGACCTGGTCGGTCAACATGTACGGCGGGTTGGCGCCGTTCAGTATCACCAACCCGAAACTGACCGTGGCGGCCGACGGCAGCAGCACCGTGACCGCGACGCTGGATGGCTACGCGGGCAGCATGGGCTCCTCGGGGCCGGCCACGCCGGTCGCCGCCGTACCCAACGTGGTCGTGGCCCGCTTCGCCGGGCTGACTCCGGTGACCGGATTCGACGCCACACCGCTGTACTCCGGCGTCGAGTACAACGCGACCGGCTCCGCGCCGCAGAACCGTACGGCGGCCGGCTGGGGTTCGTGGCCGGCGTCGTTCGTCGACTTCCAGGCCACGACCGGACTGGCGTCCTTCTTCTACTCCAGCGGCGCGGCATCCGACGGCACCAAGGCGCCGGCGGCGGTCGAGGTCGACTACGACCTGGGCCCGGTCACGGCGACCGCCGGCATCAAGCTCGGCACCAAGCTGCGGACGGTTCCGGCCGCCAAGCGGCTGAAGCTCAAGGCCGTGGTGACCGCTGCGCTTCGCGGTTCGGCGTTCCCTGCTGAGGGCAAGGTCTTCGTCTACGACGGGACGAAGAAGATCAAGAAGGGCGTGCTCGACGACGGCAAGGCCGTGGTCACCCTTCCGGCGCTGGCCCCGGGACGCCACAAGCTGACGGTCGTCTTCCCCGGCGCCGGCGGAGTTCCCGCGGCGACCTCGACCGTCAAGAGCATCCGCGTCGTCCGCTAGACCGCTTGGGGCACCGCCGGTTTGCCTGCCGGCGGTGCCCCTGTCCACTGGGAAACAGGAGATGACATGCACCTGGTCACAGCGCGCCGGTATCCGCGGCTGCTCGCTGCTGGCGGACTGGCCGTCGCCGTAGCGGGGGCCACGGTCGTCGCAGCGCCCGCTGCCCTCGCTGCGCCGACCCCGGTGACCGGCGCGGTGCTGGAATGGACCGGGAACGCGGAGTTGCAATCGGCCCCGCCGCACGGCGGCTGCAACTATTTCTCGGCCGGGACGTCCGACGGCACGCTGGCGTCCTACGCCACTGCCGCAGGCAATGTCAGCGTCGTCAAGGGCGGTGGCACCCCGTCCTTCGCCACGAAATGCGACGGCGCCGCGGCCGGCGCGATGGGCCAGAAGGTCGTGGTCGGCGGAGGCGCTGGCAGCGTCGACCCGGTGACCGGCGTCTCGACGATCCAATGGACCGGCACCTGGTCGGTCAACTTCTACGGCGGCCTGCTGCCGTTCTCCATCACCGATCCGCGACTGGTGGTGCAGCCGGATGGCACCGGTCAGCTGATCGCGACGCTCGGCGGCTATGCCTCCAGCATGGACAAACCGGACGTCAAGACGCCGCTGCCCGCGGTCGCCGGCGTCGTCGTCGCCGACCTGACCGGTGTCGCCGGCGCGAATTCCTACGGATTCACCACCACCCCCCGGTACGCCGGGGTCGGCTACGACGCTCCCGGTGGCGGTACGCCGCAGAACCGCACCGCCGCCGGGTGGGGCTCCTGGCCGCGCTCGTTCGTCGACTTCCAGCTGCAGACCGGGCTGTCGTCGTACTGGTACAGCAGCGGGGGCGGCGCGGACACCAAGAAGGCGCCGTCGGCGCTGTCGGTGCGCTACGGCGTGAGCACGCAGCCGCCGTCGACCGTCGGCCTGTCGTTCAAGAACGTCGGCAAGGGCAAGCAGGCCAAGGTCCGCTACGGCACGACGGTGAAGCTCAAGGTTGTCGTCGCGCTGCCGGGGTCGCTGGCGGCGGCGACCGGCAAGGTCGTGGTCAAGGACGGCCGGAAGGTCATCCGGAAGGCCAAGCTGAAGAAGGGTGCGGCCAGCATCGTGCTGCCGCGGCTGGCGCCCGGAAAGCACAAGATCACCGTGGTGTTCAAGGGAAACGGGACGGTGAGCAAGAGCACGGCGTCGAAGGTGCTCACGGTCGTTCGTTCGCGCTGACGCCCGGGGCGTTCTACCGCACGTGCCGGTAGTCCGCTGCCAGCACGGCGTGGCGTTGTCCGTGACGTGACGCCCACCCTGGGTCACCGTCCGGCCCGCTCGGCCTAGTCCGTGGCCCAGATCACAACGGTCGCCCGGGGCCGGGCCGGTCGGGCCCTTGGCGGCCCGCTCCCCGTCTGCTTAGGTAAGCCTTGCCTCGCTTCTACGAGGTCTACCCCCCTGGAGCGTCTCCCCGTCAGGCGCGTACGCAACGAGAGGACCTGCATGTCCACGTCAACGAAGACGAGGGGCCCGCGTCGCAAGCGCGCCCTCGTCGCGACCACCGCGGTGCTCGCGCTGGTCGCGACAGCTGGAGTCGTCGGGGCGACTTCGGCGAGCGCTGCCGATGTCGACAGCGGCACGGTGAACTGGGGATTCCGGGCCGCGTTCCGGACCTACGTCGGCAACCAGACCGCCGCCCTGCCGCCGATCGGTGCGTTGCCTGCCGGGCAACGGATCACGGTGACGGCGCCGGCCACCTTCGACTCCGCCGGCACGCCGTCGGTCGCCGGCAACAACGAGACACTGCCGTACGTGTTCGCCGCCAACAGCGGTTCCGTCGGCAGCGCAACGGCGGCCACTATCAACGGATCCGGCGCGGTGGCCTACCACTTCCCGTCGCACGCCTTCGATATCACGATCGCCAACCCGACCGTGGTCGTTAACGGCACGACCGGCCAGGTGCTCGCCGACGTCACCGTGGTCATCCCGGAGAACAACGTCGGTCAGCCGCCGGGCACGACGTCGCTCAGCCAGGTCGCGCTGGGCAGTATCGCGACGGCGTCGGTGAGTCTCGGGACGAACTCGGCGACGGTGTCCGGTACCGGTGTCACGTTGACGGCCGCCGGCGCGTCCGCGCTGCAGAACTTCCTCGCCGAGGGTGCGGCGTTGGACGACATCTCGGCGTCGGTGGCCCTCGAGCCCGTCGTGGTTCCCCCGGCGACGCCGAACGGCTCGGTCACCCTGTCCAAGAACACGTTCGACCCCGCTGGCGACACCGTGACGGTGACGGGCACGGGATTCTTCCCGACGGTGAACGGCACTCGGCCGCCGTTGAACGGCGTACCGGGCGGTGTGTATGTCGTGTTCGGCAAGTTCGCCGACGTGTGGCAGCCGACCGCCGGCGCGCCGGGCAGTGCACGATCGGCGTCACCGGCCAGTGCTGGTGGGACCAAGTGGGCGGTCCCGGCCGCCAGCATGGCGACCATCGGCGGTGCCGCCGCCGGCGCTATCGAGCTCAACCCGGACGGCAGCTTCACCGCGACCCTGAACGTCAAGGAGGCGTACACCGCCAGCGTTCCGGCCACCGGCAACTACGGCATCTACACCTACGGCGGTTCGGGTGCCAACAGCACCGGGTACGAGACCTTCACGCCGATCACGTTCGCCACGACGCCGCCGCCCGGGCCGGGTGAGCATGAGCAGACCATCACCGCGACCGTTCCGGTGCAGGAGCCCGCAGGCGAGTTCGTCTGGACGATCGACGCGACCGACCACGCCGTCACGCTGTCGGAGGCAAGCAACCAGGGTGCCTACCTGCAGTCCACCGGCGACCTGAAGCCGGTCAAGGTCACCGACACCCGGGCGGGTTCGCCGGCGTGGTCGGTGTCCGGCCAGGTCGGCGACTTCACCGGCGGGCTGTCCGGCAAGTACCTCGGCTGGACCCCGTCGGTGACCGCGCCGGGCGCGGGCGCCACCGCCGGAGCGGCAGTGACACCGGGGATCGACAGCGGCAACGGCCTCAAGGACTCCTCGGTCCTCGGGTCCGCCGTCGTCGGCCACGAGAAGGGCACCGGCACGCTCGGTGCCGCGCTCGACCTGCGAGTGCCGGTCACCACGGCTGCCGGCACGTACACCGCCACGCTGACGCTCACCGCGCTCAGCTGAGTGACGGGGTCGTGGTCCGGGTTGACGGGACCCGGGCCACGACCCTCCTCCGCCGATTCACCGGACGAAGGACGACGACGTGACACCGGACAGCGACGCCACGCCGCGGCGTGCCAGCCACCGTGCGTAGTCGGATCCGGCGTGCCGCGATCGCCATTGCCGTTGTGGCAGTGGCGTTCCTCGGCTGCGGTGCGGCGGCCGCTGCCGATCCGCCCGCACCGGTTCCCGGGGCCACCGCGCCCGGCACGACGGTCACCTGGGGCACCGAGCCGGCGGACAACCAGGTCGGCACCGGCCGGCCGAACTTCTCGTACGACGCGCAACCCGGCGGCACGTTGCGCGACGGCATCGAGATCATCAATCGCAGCGACCGGGCACTGGACCTGCGCGTCTATGCCAGTGACGCGTTCACCACCGCCAGCGGCGGCCTGGATCTGCTGGCTGCCGACCAGAAGTCGAACGACGTCGGGACCTGGATCACGATGGCGTCACCGTCCGTCACGGTCCCGGCCGGGCAGTCGGTGACCGTGCCGTTCACCTTGACCGTGCCCGCCAACGCCACTCCCGGCGACCACACCGGCGGCATCGTCACCTCCCTGGTGACCAGCAGCGGTGGCGGCCCCGTCGCGGTCGACCGCCGGATCGGTTCGCGGGTGTACATCCGGGTCGCCGGGCAATTGCAGCCCGCGCTGAGCGTCACCGACGTCCAGACCAGCTACGACGGAACCCTGAATCCCGCGGCAGGTGGCACCGTCGCGGTCACCTATACGGCGACCAATACCGGCAACGTGCGACTGGAAGCGCGGCAACGGATCACCAGCGCTGGACCGTTCGGCCTCGCCGCCGCCACGGTGTCGCCGGCCGACCTGCCGGAGTTGCTGCCCGGAGCGTCGCTGACCCGGACGGAATACGTCCCCGGCAGCTGGCCGACCGTTCGCATCACCACGGAGGTCGTGCTCGAGCCATACTCGAGCGCCGGAACCCTTGCGGTACCGGTCGCCGAAGCAGTCGGTAGCAGCGGCCTGTGGGCATTCCCGTTCGGTCAGCTCCTCGTCCTGCTCGGTGTGATTGCCGTGATCGCGGCGTACCTGACCGCTCGTCGTCGCCGTGCCACCCGGGTCGAGCAGGCGATCGCCGGTGCGGTGGCTGCCGCGTTGCAGGACAACGCCGCAGCAGATACTGCCGGTACCGACCGGCCCAATGCCGTGCAGCCCAACGTCGTACAGCCCAACGCGGTACAGCCCAACGCGGTACAGCTGAACGCCGTACAGCCCACAGCGGCGCAGCCGGGCGCCGTCCAACCCGGTCCCGCCGAACCCCAGGACATTCGACCGATTCGCTCGGCTGGCCGTCACCGCCGGTGACGAAACGGCGGGGCGGCTCGGCACGCGGGCGCCGCGTCGAAAGGCAACGACGTCACCCGGGGTCGTCGCCTTTCCGGTCCAACCGGTGACGCCGAGCCGCAGCCGACGGCAGAATGGCTGCCTTGTGACGACACCGGAGCACTCCAGCGACGTCCGCACCCACCGGATCTGGGCCGAGACGTATACCCAGTTGCTCGCCGTGGATGCAGCTGAGCCGTTGGCAGCACAGCAGCTCGAGGAGTTGGCCGTCGCGGCGCACTGCATCGGCGAGGCCGACGCGTCCACTGCGGCCTGGGGCCGCGCCTACACCGACCACCTGGCGTCCGGCGACGTCGAGAGCGCGGCACGGGCCGCCGGCTGGTGCTCGTTCGGGCTGCTCACCCGCGGCGAGTCCGCGCTGGGGGGCGGCTGGCTGGCTCGCGCGCAAGCCCTCTGCGACGAGCACGAGCTGGACGGTCCTGCCCGGTGGTTCGTCGCCGGGCAGTGGGCTGCTGCCGCGATGCTCGGCGGCGACTACGCCGCCGCCATCGTGCAGTTCGAGCAGACGCAACGGCAGGCGGACCGGCTGCGCGATCCCGACGGCATGACGTTGTGCCGGCTTGGGCGGGGCCAGTGCCTGATCCAGCTCGGGCGAGCGCAGGAAGGTCTGCAGTTGCTGGACGAGGTGATGGTTGCCGTCAGCACTGATGCGGTGTCGCCGCTGGTGTCCGGGCTTGCCTACTGCGCCGCGATCGAGTCCTGCCAGCAGGTCTTCGAGGTGCGGCGCGCCCAGCAGTGGACCGCTGCGCTGACGCGCTGGTGCGACGAGCATCCCGACCTGGTCCCGTACCGCGGCACCTGTCTGGTGCATCGCGCGGAGATCCTCACGCTGCACGGCGCGTGGCCCGAAGCGCACCGGGAGGCCGAGCGGGCCCGGCAATGGCTTGGCGACGGGCCCGCTGCCGGCAACGCCGCCTACCGGCTCGCCGAGGTGCACCGGTTACGAGGCCAGTACGCCGAGGCAGAAGCCGGGTACCAGCGCGCCAGCATGCACGGGCGCGACACGCAGCCGGGGCTCGCCCTGTTGCGACTGGCGCAGGGGCATCTGGAGTCGGCGACCGCAGCGCTGCGCCGCGCGCTCGACGAGACGACGGATCTCGTCGGGCGCGCCCACTTGCTCGGGCCATGCGTGGAGGTGGCCCTGGCGGCCGCGCAGGTCCCCGCCGCGCGTGAGGCTGCCGACGAACTGTCCGGCATCGCCGCGCAGCTCGATGTCCCGTTGCTGCAGGCCGAGTCCCGGTCCGCCGAGGGCGCGGTGATGCTGGCCGAGGGAGCGGTGCAGCAGGCGCTGGGCTGCCTGCGGTCGGCGTGGACGAGCTGGCAGGAACTCGAGGCGCCGTACCACGGTGCGCGGGTGCGGGTCCTGATCGGCGAGGCCTGCCGCGCGCTCGGTGACGACGACACCGCCGAGATGGAACTGGACGCCGCCGGCTGGGTCTTCACCGAACTCGGCGCTGCACCTGACCTTGCCCGGGTGCAGCGGCTGTCCATGCGTAGGGCAGCGGCGGCGCCGGGTGGCCTGTCGCGGCGCGAGGCGCAGGTGCTGCGACTGGTCGCGGCCGGCATGAGCAACCGCGCGATCGCCGACGACCTGTTCTTGAGCGAGAAGACCGTCCACCGGCATGTGAGCAACATCTTCGCCAAGCTCGGCGTCGGCTCTCGCTCCGCGGCCACGGCATACGCCTTTCAGCACGACCTCGTCTGAACCACTCGGCACGAGATGTGTGAACGAAATGGGTACTTCTTCGGATGTCCTACCAGGGCCCCGCTCCTAGCGTTCGGAGCGACCTGAAAGTCCCTGGGAGGTAGGGCAGATGAGTATCGATTCCACGTACGTCGACACGATCGTCATCGGCGGCGGCCAGGCCGGACTCGTCGCCGGCTACGAACTGAAGAAGCGCGGCCGCGACTTCGTCATCCTCGACGCGCAGCCGCGTGTCGGGGACGCCTGGCGCAACCGTTGGGATTCGCTGCGGTTGTTCACCCCGGGTCGCGACTGCGGGCTGCCGGGCCTGCGCTTCGCCTCGCACGGGGGCCTGGCGCCGACGAAGGACGAGATGGCCGACTACCTGGAAACGTATGCCGCCCACCACGACCTGCCGGTTCGCAACGGCGTTCGCGTGACCCGGCTGCGCCGATCCGGCGACCGGTTCGTCGTCTCCACGACAACCGGTGACCTCACCGCTGCGAACGTCGTCGTGGCCACCGGTTCCTATGCCACGCCGGCGCTGCCCGGCTTCGCCGACCAGCTCGATCCGCACCTCGTGCAGGTGCATTCGGCGGACTACCGCAACCCGTCGCAGCTGCAGGCCGGCGGTGTGCTGGTCGTCGGTGGCGGGAACTCCGGTGCCGACATCAGTCTCGAGGTCGTCGCCTCGCATCCGACCTGGCTGGCAGGCCCGACGGTCCCGCATATCCCGCCGGACATCGACGGGTGGTTCGCGCGGACGTTCGTGGTCCGGATCGTGCGGTTCGTGCAGCGCGACGTGCTGTCGCTGCGCACGCCGGTCGGGCGTCGCGCAGCAGTGACGTTGCGCGGCAAGGCGACTCCGCTGGTCCGCGTCAAGCCGAAGTGGCTCGCCCGGGCCGGGGTCGACCGAGTCGGGCGCGTCGTCGCCGCGCGGGACGGCCTGCCGCAGCTCGACGACGGACGGGTGCTCGACGTGACCAACGTGATCTGGTGCACCGGCTTCCGGCACGACTTCCCCTGGATCGACATCGCCGCCGCACTGGACGAGCACGGCGTACCACGGCACGAGCGCGGCAGCTGCGTCGCCGTGCCCGGGCTGTACTTCGTCGGCCTCGAGTTTCAGTTCGCGCTGGCGTCGGCGTCGTTGTGGGGCGTGGCACGCGACGCCGCCTACGTCGTCCAGCACCTCGACCGGCGCCCCACCGGCGTACCCGCCACGACGCCGAGGACCGCCTCCAGCGCCGCGTGAGCCCGCCTCACCGCTGGCACGGCGAACCGGGGTGCACGCCGCCGTTCGGGTGACGGTGACGGGCGCGGACGTCGACGGCGTCGCAGAGTGGCCGGGCCAATGGGGAGGACGGCTGCCCCCGGTGGGGAGCGACGACGAGGTGGCGGATGCGGATCCTGGCGAATACCAGAGCGTTGGCGCCCCTCGGCGGGATCGAAGTACAACTGTTCGAGATCCTGCGTGAGCTCGCTGCTCGCGGTCACGCCATCGACCTGCTGTACGACTGGGAGGTCACCGACCTGGTCTCCGACTGGGCCGAGGCGGACGATTTCGGGGAGTACCGCTCGTTCACGCGGTCGGTGCGGCGGGTGTCCGGCTTCGACGTCCCGCGCCGGTCTCCGGTGCTCGCCGCGCGAAACCTGGTGCAGGGCATCCGTGCCGGCCGGGCAGCGCGGCCCGACGTCGTCTTCGTCAATCGCGTCGAGGAACTGCCCTGGGCCCATGTCGTGTCGGCGGCGACCCGGGCGCCGATGGTCTGCGCGCTGCACCATGTCTCGCCGTTCTCACCACGGCTCACCCGCGCGCTGGGACACCGCGTCGGCGGCTTCGGTGCGGTCTCGGAGTTCCTGCGGCAGCGCTACGTCCGCGACGGCGTACCGGCACACCGGATCCAGGTGATCCCCAACGGGATCGATCCGGGCCATTTCACGGCAGCCACCGGCCTGCAGCGACAACTGGCTCGTGCTGCGCTGGGACTGCCGTCGGAGGGCTTGGTCGTGCTCTGCTACGGCCGGATCATCGAGGGCAAGGGGACGCACGTCCTGCTCGATGCCTGGCAGCAGGCCGCTTTCGAGCGCCACGAGGCACACCTGGTCGTGCAGGGCCTCGCCGACCCGGCGGACGGTGGGCGGTACGTCGGGCCACTGCAGGCGGCGGCGCCACCGAACGTGACGTGGCTGCCGTTGCGACGCGACGTGGTGACGTCGTTGCACGCCGCCGACGTCGTGGTGTTTCCCACGCTGCTGGAGGAGTCGTTCGGACGCGTGGTGATCGAGGGCATGTCGGCCGGTCTGCCGGTGATCTCGTCACGGATCGGCGGCGTACCGGAGATCCTGTCGCGGGGCTTCGACGACCTGTTGGTGGAGCCGGGGGATGCGGCGGGCATCGCCGCGGCACTGCACCGGTTGCGTGACTGGCGCGAACACGACCCGTCGCTGGGTCGCCGGTGCCGGGCGACGGCGCGACGCTGGTACGACCTGCGCAACACGGTGGACGCCACCGAGGAGTTGCTCTACCGGGTCAGCGGGCATGAGCGACGGCGTGCCCGGCGGGTCCCGGTGGCCACCGCCGCCGGTGCAGGGACGTATGTGCCTGCGCCCGCCGCCGCCGTCGGCCCGTAGGACCGCGCGCTCGGCTGCGTCGCGGGTCGGCCGCGACGACCCGCACCAGCTCCGCAACTGCGGATCCAGTAGGCAAATGACACCGCAGGTGCGGCTAGGCTGCGGGCCATGTCCCAGTTCCGCGTCCGGCAGGCTGCCGCCTTGCTCGGCATCAGTGACGACACCCTGCGGCGGTGGGCTGAGCAGGGGCGCGTGGCGACCGCGACCGACGATGCCGGCCGCGTGACCATTGCCGGGACCGAACTGGCCCGCCTGGCCCAGGACGTGGCCGCCGAGGCCGAGACGTTGCCGGCCGCGTCGATCGTGGGTCATTCGGTGCGCAACCGCTTCACCGGCCTGGTGACCCGAGTGGTGCGCGACACCGTCATGGCCCAGGTGGAGATCCAGTCCGGCCCTCACCGCTTCGTGTCGCTGCTGAGCCGTGAGGCCGCCGACGAACTCGGTCTCGAGCCGGGGGTTCTCGCCGTTGCGGCGATCAAGTCCACGAACGTCTCGGTCGAGATTCCGGGCGGCAGTCGCTCATGAACCGTCGCCGTCAGCTGCTCGCTCTGGTCGCCGGCGTAGCCGCCGCCGCGGGACTGGCAGCCTGTGGTGATGGCTCGGGCACCGCGGCGTCGCCGTCCGGGTCGGCCTCGGCGAACGGGTCGATCGTGGTGTACGCCGCAGCCTCCCTGCAGGAGTCGTTCACCCAGCTGGGCAAGGACTTCGAAGCCGCCCACCCCGGGGCCAAGGTGACGTTCAGCTTCGGGGCGAGTTCGGCGCTGGCGGCGCAGCTCACCGCGGGCGCGCCGGCGGACGTGTTCGCCGCTGCCAGCCCGGCCACCATGACGCAGGCGGCCTCGGTCGTCGGTACGCCGGCGACGTTCGCGGTCAATACCATGCAGATCGCCGTACCGCCGGAAAACCCAGCGGGAATTGCCGGCCTCCCCGACCTGGCCAAGCCGACGGTGAAAGTCGCGGTCTGCCAGAGCCAGGTGCCCTGTGGCGCGACGGCAGCCAAGGTGTTCAGCAATGCCGGCATCACCGTCACTCCGGTCACCGCGGAGGTCGATGTGAAAGCCGTCCTCACCAAGGTGTCGCTCGGCGAGGTCGACGCCGGAGTCGTGTACGTCACCGACGTCGTCGCAGCGGCAAACAGCGTGAAGGGCATCGTGATTCCAGCGGGGCTGAACGCGTCCACGGCGTATCCGGTGGCCGTGGTGAACTCGACGCGGCAGCGTGCGACGGCGACGGCGTTCGTCGATCTGGTGACCTCGCCGGCCGGTCACGCCGTCCTGGCCCGCGCGGGTTTCGCCGCGCCATGAGTTCCCTACCGGTGATCCCTAAGGTCTCGGCGGTCCGGTGAGGCGAGACGTCGTGGCCGCCCGTGGCCGTCGTGACGGTCGCGGTCTGCGGTCGTTGCCCTCGCCGGTGGTCGTGGCAGCGGCCGTCGGGTTCGGATTCCTCGCGCTGCCCCTGGTGGGCCTGCTGGTGCGAGCGCCCTGGTCGCGGCTGGGAGCCATTCTCGCCGAAGACGCCGTACGGCAGGCGCTGTGGCTGTCGTTGTCCACCGCCGCGATCGCCACGGTGCTGTCGCTGCTGCTGGGCATCCCAGCGGCGCTGGTCCTGGCCCGGTGGCAGTCCCGGTGGGTCACCCCGCTGCGGGCCCTGGTCCTGCTGCCGCTGGTCATGCCGCCGGTCGTCGGGGGAGTGGCACTGCTGTTCGCCTTGGGGCGCAACGGCTTCGCCGGCCGCTGGCTGGACCAGTGGTTCGGCGTGACGCTGCCGTTCACCCCGGCGGCCGTCGTGCTCGCGGAGACCTTCGTCGCGCTGCCGTTCCTGGTCGTCACCGTCGAAGGCGGCCTGCGGTCGGCGGATCGCGGCCTGGAAGACGCTGCCCGGACCTTGGGCGCCAGTCGGTCGGTGGTGTTGCGGCGCATCACCTTGCCGCTGGTGGCGCCGTCCATCGTCGCCGGCGCTGCGCTGTGTTTCGCGCGGGCCCTGGGGGAGTTCGGCGCCACCATCACGTTCGCCGGGAACTTTCCCGGGCGGACGCAGACCATGCCGTTGGCGGTGTATCTGGCCTTGGAGTCCGACCCGGAGGCCGCTATCGCCCTCAGCCTCGTGTTGCTCGCCGTCTCCGTCGCCGTCCTGCTGACGCTGCGCGGCCAGTGGCTGCGCGGGAACAGTACGACATGAGCGGCGGACTGGTCGTCGACGGCGTCACCTCGGTGGGTTCCTTCAGTGTCGAGGTCCAGGCCACGGTCGACCGCGGCGAGGTCGTCGCCGTGCTCGGCCCCAACGGCGCCGGCAAGAGCACGTTGCTGGCCGCCGTGGCCGGCCTCGGCGCGCTGGATCGCGGCGTGATCAGCCTGGCGGGCCGGCGCCTGGACGATCCGGCGGCCGGTATCCACGTCCCGCCGTCGCAGCGACGGCTCGGGTTCGTCTTCGCCGACCACCGGTTGTTTCCGCAGCTGAGCGTCCTGGACAACGTGGCGTTCGGGCCACGGGCCGGCGGGGCCGATCGCGCGACGTCACGGGCGATCGCGGCGGGCTGGTTGGACCGGGTCGGGCTGACCGACGCGGACCTGCGACAGCGCCGCCCGGCCTCGTTGTCGGGCGGGCAGTCGCAGCGGGTAGCGCTGGCGCGGGCACTGGCCACCAGCCCCGAGTTGCTCCTGCTCGACGAACCGCTGGCGGCGTTGGACGCGCGAACCCGGGCGGAAGTCCAGGCGACGCTGCGGTCGCACCTGGCGGCCGCCGACATCCCGGTCCTGCTCGTCACGCACGACCCGGTCGATGCGCTCGTGCTGGCCGACCGGTTGCTGGTACTGGAGGCCGGCCGGGTGGTGCAGGACGCGCCGCCGGCCGACGTGGCCCGGCGTCCGGCGTCGCCGTACGTCGCCAAGCTGGTCGGGCTCAACCTGATCGCCGGTCGGCTGGCCGACGCGGTGGTCACCGTGGAGGGCGGCGGCCAGCTGGTCGTGGCCGACCAGGCCGAATCCGGGCCGGTTCATGTCGCGTTCCGACCCTCCGCGGTGACGGTGGCGACCAGTCGCCCGTCCGGCGTCAGCGTCCGCAACACCTGGGCGGCCACCGTGACCGGCGCGGACCTGCTCACCGACCGGGTGCGGCTGTCGACCGTGGGACCACCGGACGTGCTGGTCGATCTCACGCCTGCGGCGATGGCCGAACTGCGGGTGGCTCCCGGCAGCCCGGTGTGGCTGTCGCTCAAGGCAACCGAGATCGAGGTGTATCCCCGCTGAGCAGAACTCCGGTCGCGGGGTCCTGATCGCTACGCGGTGGCTGCGGCCCGCCGCAGCGCCTCGGTGAGCCGGCCCGCCGCGGCCAGGACGGCGGCGGCGTGCAGCCGGCCGGGAACCCGGCCCAGCCGTTCCAGCGGCCCGGAGACCGAGACCGCGGCGACGACCTTGCCGGCCGGTGACCGGACCGGGGCAGATACCGAGGCGACGCCCGCTTCGCGCTCGGCGACGCTCTGCGCCCAGCCGCGCCGGCGTACTCCGGCCAGCGTCGTGGCGCTGAACACCGCTCCCTGCAGTCCCAGATGCATCCGCTCGGGGTCCTCCCAGGCCAGCAGGACCTGGGCCGCCGAACCGGCATGCATGGTCAGCGTCGCGCCCACCGGCACGGAGTCCCGAAGGCCGCTGAGGCGTTCTGCCGCAGCCACACAGATGCGCTGGTCGCCGAGGCGACGGTAGAGCTGGGTGCTCTCGGTGGTGGCGTCGCGCAAGGTCATGAGCACCGGCCCCGCGGCGGCGACCAGACGGTCCTCGCCGGCGGCCGCGGCGAGCTCGCCGAGCCTGGGCCCCAGGCAGAAGCGCCCGTTCAGGTCTCGGGCGACGATGCGGTGGTGTTCCAGCGCCGTGGCCAGTCGATGGGCCGTCGGCCGCGCCAGGCCGGTCGCGGCGACCAGCCCGCCCAGGGTCAGCGGACCACCTTCGAGTGCAGCCAGTACGGCAGCCGCTTTGTCCAGCACGCCGACACCGCTAGACTTGTCCATGCAGTGATACTGCGTCTCACATCCTGAGAAGTCAAGGGACGCTGGAACCAGGGCCGCTCGGCGGTACGCCGGCCGGCCGCCGTGCTGGGTCGAGGAGGTCGCCGTGGGCATGACACTGGCGCAGAAGGTATGGGAGTCACACGTCGTACGGCGCGCCGACGGCGAGCCCGATCTCCTCTATATCGACCTGCATCTGGTTCACGAGGTGACCAGCCCGCAGGCATTCGACGGTCTGCGGGACTCCGGCCGCCGGGTTCGCCGACCCGATCTGACGATCGCGACGGAGGACCACAACGTCCCGACGATCGACACGCACCTGCCGATCGCGGACCCGGTCTCGCGGGCCCAACTGGCCGCGCTGGCCCGCAACTGTGCCGAGTTCGGTATCCGGCACGCCCCGATGGGCCATCGCGACCAGGGCATCGTCCACGTCGTCGGCCCGCAGCTGGGGCTGACCCAGCCGGGCATGACGGTGGTGTGCGGCGACTCGCATACCTCGACGCACGGCGCCTTCGGAGCACTGGCGTTCGGAATCGGCACGAGCGAGGTCGAGCATGTGCTGGCGACCCAGACGCTGCCGCTGAAGCCGTTCCGGACCATGGCGATCGAGGTGGACGGTGAGTTGCCGGCCGGGGTCGGCGCGAAGGATCTGATCCTGGCGATCATCGCCGAGATCGGAACCGGCGGCGGTCAGGGCTACGTGCTGGAGTATCGCGGCGAGGCGATCCGTGCCCTGTCGATGGAAGCGCGGATGACGATCTGCAACATGTCGATCGAAGCCGGTGCTCGGGCGGGCCTCATCGCTCCCGACGACACGACCTTCGCGTATCTGCAAGGTCGCGAGCACGCTCCGAAGGGCGCGCTGTGGGACCAGGCCGTGCAGTACTGGCGGTCGCTGGCCACCGACGACGACGCGGTGTTCGACCGCGTGGTCCACATCGATGCGGCCGCACTGACGCCGTTCGTCACCTGGGGTACCAACCCCGGGCAGGGTTCTCCGCTGGCCGGCCGGGTGCCGTCGCCGCAGGACGTCGCCGACCCGGATCAGCGCGCCTCGCTCGAACGTGCCCTGCAGTACATGGGTCTGCAACCGGGAACGGCGCTGCGCGACATCACTGTCGACACCGTGTTCGTGGGTTCCTGCACGAATGGCCGGATCGAGGACCTGCGAGCGGTCGCCGAGGTGTTGCGGGGCCGGCACGTTGCCGAGGGCGTGCGCATGCTCGTCGTCCCCGGTTCCGGCCAGGTCAAGGTGCAGGCCGAGGCCGAGGGCCTGGATGCCGTCGTGCGTGCCGCTGGAGCGCAATGGCGGGAAGCGGGCTGCTCGATGTGCCTGGCCATGAACGCGGACAAGCTGACTGCCGGCGAGCGTTCGGCGTCGACGTCGAACCGCAACTTCGAAGGACGGCAGGGGCCCGGCGGCCGAACCCATCTGGTGTCGCCGGCAGTGGCCGCGGCGACCGCCGTCCAGGGCCGGCTGGCGGCGCCGGCCGATCTCGAACCGGTCTCGGCCTGAGTCTGTCTCGCCCTGAGCCGGTCGCGCCAGTCATCCCGCCCGTCGCTGTCAGAAGGAGTACGTCATGGAGAAGTTCACGGTGCACACCGGACGGGTCGTCCCGCTGCGTCGCAGCAACGTCGACACCGACCAGATCATCCCCGCCGAGTACCTGAAGCGAATCTCCCGGCACGGCTTCGAAGACGGACTCTTCTCCGCCTGGCGCAAGGACCCGGACTTCGTCCTCAACCGGCCCGAGTACGCCGGAGCGTCGATCCTCGTGGCCGGACCGGACTTCGGGACCGGCTCATCGCGTGAGCACGCCGTATGGGCGCTGCAGGACTACGGGTTCAAGGTCGTGCTGTCTGCCCGGTTCGCCGACATCTTCCGCGGCAACTCCGGCAAGGGAGGACTGCTGACGGCCGTCGTCGCACCCGAGGTCATCGAACGCCTGCAGGCCATCGCGGAGTCGGAGCCGGCGACGGCGGTCACCGTCGACCTGGTCGAGCGTCAGGTCAGCGTCGGCGACCTCGTGGCTGCGATCGAGGTCGACGACTACGTCCGGTGGCGTTTCCTGTCCGGGCTGGACGACATCGGTATCACGTTGCAACACGCGGACGAGATCACGCGTTTCGAGGCGGCTCGGCCGGCGTTCCTTCCGGTGACCGGCTGACCGGCTGACTGTCGGGCCGGGGCGCCCCCGTCGGCGACGTGGGCGCTCGCGCGCGCCGCGACACGCCCACGCGGCGAGACTTTTTCGGGGGTTCCGCGTGGCCTGCGCGGCGGGGTACGCGGCTGCCGGCGGCCGGCCGCCGTGGTGGTCACAGCCAGAGTTCGGCGACAAGAGTCGTTGCACTGCAATCGGTTACGGCTTCTGGTGGTGATTGCGGTCCGCTGTCCGGCGAGCTGGCCCGGTAGTGCTCAACCCGGTGTAACCTGTTGGCACGCAACGCGCCTGCTTGTCGGTGCGTTGTGACGCGCGCCCCTGGGGTCTAGCGTTCTCCCCGAATCGGACACAGGTCCGTCGTGAGACCCTCCGGAGGGGTAGGCAGTGAGCCACAACAAGGCGACTCTCATCGAGGCGCTCTCTGCGCGCCTGGGACAGAGCAAGAAGGACACCGCCGACTTCATCGAAGCGCTGCTCGAGGAAGTCAAGCGCACCGTGGCGAAGGGCGACAAGGTCGCGATCAGCGGCTTCGGCGTCTTCGAGCGCGCCGATCGCGCAGCACGGACCGGCCGTAACCCGCGGACCGGCGAGACCGTGAAGATCAGGGCGACGCGGCTGCCCAAGTTCCGTCCCGGCACCGAGTTCAAGGTCCTGGTGTCCGGCGCCCGCAAGACTGCCGCGACCAAGACCACGGCGGCCAAGAAGGCTGCGCCGGTGAAGAAGGCGGCGGCGAAGAAGACCACGGCGGTCAAGGCCGCCCCGGTGAAGAAGGCAGCCGCGAAGAAGGCTGCGCCAGTGAAGAAGGCGACGAAGGCCGTGCCGACGACGCGGACTGCCGCGAAGCGGACCGTGGCGAAGAAGACGGCACCGGTGACCCGGACGGCCGTGAAGAAGACCGCGGCCAAGAAGGCCGCTCCGGTTCGCCGGACGGTCGCGAAGAAGGCGCCGGCCAAGCGCACCGCTCGCTGACCACAGATCTCAACCTGCCGGCCCGCCCCGTTCCTGGGGCGGGCCGGCAGGCTGTTGGGGCCAGGTCGCCTGTCCGGCGCCACATCACTTCGCTGCGGTTACCTGGCCGTCGGGTGCCGGGTCGTTGGGCCACAGGCTGTCCCGGCGGCGCTCCCTGCGCGGCGCCGGCGGGGTGGGGTCGACGATGCGTCAGACGTCGAGCAGGGCAGCGGTGTGGCGGCCCACGCCGAGCCGGCGGGCGTCGGCCAGATCGATCTCGGTGTCCACGTCGCGACGCAGGCCCGCAACGGAATCCAACGGAAGCTCGACCGCGCCGCTGCCGGTGTGGGCAGCACGAGATCGGTTGCCGAAGTGGGGATCCAGCCGGTGGCCGTGGCGGGCCATGAGCAGGGTCGTTCCCGTACCGGCGGCGTCGGACACGAACGACCGACCCGGGGTCGCCGCGGCGAGGGCGCGACCGAGTTCGTCCTCGCGCAGCGCCGGAAGGTCGGCGACCAGCGCGGCGACGTCGCTGCCGGCGGGCAGATCCGCGGCGGCGGCGCGCAGGGCAGCGTTGAGACTCGCGGCCGCCGGACGGCTGATCGATGCGCCCAACGGCGCCAGCTGGGCGGCCGCCCGGTCGTCGTCGGTGACCACGAGGACCTGGCCGACCGCCGGGCAGCGCCGTGCGGCCAGGACGACATCGGCGGCGAAGGCCAGTGCCAGCGCGGATCGCTGGTCCGGCTGCGCCGGACCGAGTCGTGACTTCGCGGCGTCGAGGCCCTTCACCGGCACCAGGACCGTCCAGGTGGGCGGGGGGTGCACGGCGTCATCTAAGCAGGGTGGCCGGTCGCGGTGACGCGGCGGCGGTCGACGAGTCGGCGGTGCGCCTCGACAGAGCCGCTGGGCGCGGCCAGGATGCGGGGGCGTGGACGACCGGTCGCGCCGGCTGCGTCGACGGTGTCGGACATGTCGACGGTTGGGGAGGACGAGTGCGCAGGGTCAGGCACGACAAGAAGCTCGGCGCCTTCTATCTGTTGGCGATCGTCGTGCTACGGCCGTTCCTGGCCATCTTCACCCGGCACAGCTGGTCCGGCCAGGAGAATCTCGACCAGGGTGGCCAGGGAATCGTGGTGGCCTCCAATCACCTGTCGTGGTTCGACCCCTTGGTCGTGTCGCAGTATCTCTATCTGAACGGCCGCCCCCCCCGCTTCCTGGCCAAGGAGTCGCTGTTCCGTATTCCGTTGGTGGGCCGAGTGATCCGCGGCGCCGGCCAGATTCCGGTGTACCGGGAGAGCAGGGAGGCCGTCGCCTCCGTCCGTGCCGCGGTGGCGGCCGCCGGCCGGGGGGAGTGTGTCGTGGTCTACCCGGAGGGCACGATCACCCGCGATCCGCGTTTGTGGCCGATGGCCGGACGCACCGGGGTCGCGAGGATCGCGCTGGTGTCCGGTGCTCCGGTGGTCCCGCTGGCGCACTGGGGCGCCCAGCAGATCATGTGGCCGTACCGCAAGCAGTTCCGGCTGCTGCCGGTGAAGCGGATGCAGGTCCGGGCCGGCCGGCCGGTGGACCTCGACGACCTGCGGGACCGGCCGATGGACGCCGAGACGCTGCGCATCGCGACCGGGCGGATCGTGGCCGCGATCACCGCTCTGCTCGAGGAGATCCGGGGAGAGTCCGCTCCACCGGTCCGCCTCGATCGTGCCGCCCTACGCCGGCAGCAGGGTGACACCGCACCGTGACCGCCGTTGCTGTCATGGGGGCGGGCTCCTGGGGTACGGCGTTCGCCATGGTGCTCGCCGACGCCGGCGGGGACGTCCGGCTGTGGGCGCGAGACGAAGCGATCGTCGCGGACGTGACAACCCATCGCCGTAACCGCGCCTACCATCCCGACCTCGAGTTGCCGTCCGGCATCGTGGCCACCACGGACGCCGACGCTGCGCTGGCCGGCGCGCGGATCGTCGTGCTGGCACTGCCGTCGCAGACGTTGCGGGAGAACCTCGAGCGCTGGCGGGCCGCCGTACCGGCCGATGCCGTGCTGGTCACGCTGGTGAAGGGCATCGAGGCCGGCACGGCGCTGCGGATGAGCGAACTGGTCGCCCAGGTGATGCGAGCGCCGATGAGTCGGGTTGCGGTGGTCTCCGGCCCGAACCTCGCCGCGGAGATCGTGCGGCGGCAGCCGGCGGCCACCACCGTCGCGTGTGCGGACGAGGCGAGCGCCCGGGCGCTGCAGGCCGCCTGTGCCACCGCGTACTTCCGGCCTTACTTCACCACGGACGTCGTCGGTGTCGAGATCGGCGGCGCGGTCAAGAACGTGATTGCCATCGCCACGGGCATGGCCGCCGGATACCGACTCGGCGAGAACAGCCAGGCAGCCCTGATCACCCGCGGGCTGGCGGAGATGACCCGCCTCGGTGTCGCGCTGGGCGCGAACCCCATGACCTTCCTCGGACTGGCGGGAATCGGCGACCTGGTCGCCACTTGCAGTTCGCCGTTGTCGCGGAACCGGACGTTCGGGGAAAACCTCGGCCGCGGGCTGACCGTCGAGCAGACGCTCGCGGTGAGCGTGCAGACCTGCGAGGGCTACAAGAGTTCTCGGGCGATTCTCGATCTCGCGCAGCGGCACGGCGTCGACATGCCGATCACCGAACAGGTCGTCCAGGTGCTGCATCACGGTCTGCAGCCCACGGACATGTTGCAGGCGCTGATGGCTCGTAGCCCCAAGGCCGAACTCGGGTACGCCGCGCTGGCCGGAGGCGACTCGCGAAGCCCGTCGGCAGGACCTGACGCCGTTGCTTGACCGGGTGCCAGCCCGTCCGTACCGTCCCTGAGTTGTGACTGTCGATAGCCGAGACGCTGCCGGCCCGCAGCTGCGGCACTCATTCTGCCGCGCGTGCATCAACTCCTGTCCCACGCTGGTCGAGGTCGACGCCGGCCGGCTCGTCCGGGTGAAGGGCAATCCGGCCAACCCGATCTTCGACGGCTACTCCTGCATCAAGGGCCAGCAGCAGCCGGCGCTGCACAACCATCCCGATCGGCTCCGGCACAGTCTGAAGCGGCAGCCGGACGGGACCTACCGCCGGATCCCGGTGGCCGACGCCATGGACGAGGTCGCCGAACGGTTGTCGCAGATCCTCGATCGCCACGGCCCGCGCGCGATCGCGTCCTACGTCGGTTCCGGGGCCGCCGGGGCGCCGCTGGCGGACCCCTTCATGGGGGCGATCATGTCCGCGATCGGCAGTCCCATGAAGTTCTCGCCGAGCACCTTGGACAAGCCGGGCAAGGCATTGGCGCTGGCGATGCACGGCCGGTGGGGCGCTCCGCTGCAGGGCTACCACGACCCGGACGTCGCGTTGCTGGTCGGTGCCAACCCGTTCAAGACGTACTACGGCGCCGCCGGAGGACATCCCGGTCACTGGCTGCGGGACCGGCAGAAGGCAGGAATGCAACTGCTCGTGCTGGACCCGCGGCGTTCCGACGTCGCCCGCCGGGCGGACCTGCACGTGCGGCCGCGGCCCGGTCACGACCCGGCGATCCTGGCCTGCCTGATCAACGTCATCCTCGGCGAAGGCTGGCACGACGACGCGTTCGTGTCCGCCAACGCCCGCGGCGTCGAGGCGTTGCGCGCCGCGGTCGCCGACTTCACCCCCCAGTTCGTCGCCGAGCGCGCCGGGGTCGACCCGACCGACCTGGTGGAGCTCGCACGCCGGTTCGCCGCGGCCCGCCGGGGCTACATCGCGTGCGGCGTCGGTCCGGGATTCGCCAAGAGCAGCACCCTCATCGAGTATCTGGCCCTGGTGCTGGAGACGTTGTGCGGGCATTGGTTGCGTGAGGGCGAGGTCGTCGCGCGCACCACGACCCTGCTGGCCTCGGGGCCGTGGCGGGCCCAGGCGTACGAGCCCACGCCCGCCTACGGCATCGGCGAGACGATGCGGGCCGGCGGCTTGACCCAGACGGTCGCCGGGATGCCCACCGGCGCGCTGGCGGACGAGATGCTTTACGACGGCCCCGGCGGAGTCCGGGCTCTGCTGAGTGTGGGCGGCAATCCCGTCATCGCGTGGCCGGACCAGCTCAAGGCGCTGGCGGCGCTGCGTTCCCTCGACCTGTTCGTCCAGTTCGATCCCTGGCTGTCGGCCAGTGCCCGCGCCGCCGACTACGTGATCGCGCCGACGATGTTCTACGAGGTACCCGGGTTCACGGCACTGACCGACTTCGTGATCGCGTTGCCGACGTACTACGGGCCGGCGCAGGCGCACGGCCAGTACACCGCAGCGATCGCGGCGCCGCCGGAGGACTCCGAGGTCATCCCGGAGTGGGAGTTCCTGTGGGGCGTCGCGGGGCGGATGGGACTGCAGCTGAACATCAAGCCGATGTCGTTGGTGCCGCGGCTGGACGACGGCGGTGTCGTGGTCGACATGGCGAGGCTGCCGGACGCGGAGGAACTCATGGCCGCGCTCGTCGAGGGTGGCCGGGTTTCGCTCGACGAGGTCAAGCAGCACCCGTCGGGGGCCGTCTTCCCCGAGCCCCGGCAGGTGGTCGGGCCGGCCGAGCCGGGCTGGCAGGGCCGGTTCGACCTGGCCAACGCCGACATCCTCGCCGACCTCGCAGCGGAGTTGGCCGACGAACGGGCACCCGGGCAGGCCGATGCGCAGCAGTATCCGTTCCGGCTGATCAGCATCCGTACGCAGCACATGAACAACACGACGGTGAACGACCAGGCCACCAACCGCGGCCGCCCCAACAACCCGGCCTATCTGCACCCGGCCGACCTCGAGCGACTGGGCATCGCTCGCGGCGACGTGGTCGAGATCGCCACGCCGCGCGCGGCGATCCTGACCCTCGCCGAACCGGACCCGGACCTGCTTGAAGGCCTCGTCGCGATGACCTTCGGCTACGGCGACTCGCCGGACCGCGACGACGAGTTCCGGCAGATCGGCAGCCCGCCGGGCCGGATCCTCGACGGCGCCGACCTCGCCGATCCCTACGTCGGCATGCCCCGCATGGGCAACATCGCGGTGAGCGTCCGGCCGGCCGGCTGACCACGGGTTCGGGCAACCCCAGGTTCCGCCAGCCCCAAGGTTCCGCCAGCCCAAGGCTTCGCCAGCCCCAAGGCTCGGCCAAGTCCAAGGTTCCGCCAATCCAGAGTTTCGGGCCGAATCCAAAGGTTCCGCCAGGAGGTCGTCCAATCCGTTGACTTTCCCGGATCGCTCGACCTACTGTGCCGACGGCCCGCTGTTGCGCGCCTTCCGGTCGTCACCGGGTCGGCTACCGGCCGGTATGGCGACGACAAGGCGCGCAAAGCGAGAACGGACGAGGACCGGTCGCGGAGTACGGCGGTGACGGTTTTGGTTTGATCCGAGCCGGAGGAGTCAGATGATCATCACTGCGGACGCCCACATCCAGGAGCCTGACGACCTGTTCACCCGGCGGTTGCCGGCCCACGACCAGTTCCGGGCGCCCACCTTCCACCGGTTCCCCAACGGCATGAAACTGTGGACCTCCAACGGCATTCTGGTCGCGCGCACGCCGGACTACCTGCGGCCGAAGTGGGGGACCGACGACGAGTTCACGTTGATCGGTCCCGACGACGTCCCCGGCTTCATCGACGACATGGACGCCGACGGTGTCGACGCGTCGGTACTGCATCCCAACGTGGGGTTGTTGATCAACGACCTCGACGAACCGGAGTTCGCGAACCGCTGCGCCCGTATCTACAACGACCACGTCGCGGAGGTCTACGCCGGGACCGGCCGGCTGTACCCCCAGGCGATCATCGCCCTGCACGACATCGACGAGGCGGTACGGGAGATCGAGCGCGCCGCGACGCTCGGATTCACCGGCGTGGAGTTGCCGATGTCGGCGCCGCCGGAGGCGCCGTACTTCTCGCATCGGTACGACCCGGTGTGGGCGGCGGCGGAGCGCCTGGGCCTGCCCATCGTCATGCACGTGGGCTCCGGTCAGCGGCGCGGTTCGCTGAACCCGTCGACCGCACTGCAGGGCGTCAGTTTCACCCAGGCCTCCAACGCTTATCAGTGGCCGGCCGGTCATCCGGACCACCTCGCCGCGATGTGCGCGGTGAAGACGCTGATCGGCGGTTTCGGCGGGTTCGGCGGCCAGGCCGCCACGACGATTCCCGCGCTGGTCGGCGGCGGCGTCCTGGAGCGCTTTCCCTCCCTGCATTTCGTGTTCGTGGAAGTCGGCGCACGGTGGCTGCTGAACCTCATGGACACCATGGACGACGCGTGGCACACCACGCCCGGGGTCAACGAGATCATCCGGTCGTTCTTCCGGCCCGACGGCAGCATGTATCCGCAGTTCCAGCCCGACGAGATCGGCCTGCAGTGGCCGTTCCCGCTGACTCCCAGCCAGTACGTCCGCCGGCAGATCCACGTCACGTTCATGGACGACTGGGTCGCGTTGCGGAACCGGTCGCTGACCGGCTGGGAGCCATTGATCTGGGGCAACGACTACCCGCACAACGAGGGCACCTGGCCACGCAGTCAGGAGGCGATCGAATCGCAGTGTGCTCGTGCTGAACTGCCCGCCGAGCAGAAGGCCGCCATCTTCGGCGGCACCATCGCCGGCCTCCTCCGGTTGCCCGCCGCGGCGGCGGCATGAGCGACTCGGCCGCCCGCCCCGCCGAGAATGACTCGGCCACCGGCCCAGCTGAACCCGGCGATGTCGTACGTCGCCCAGCCGAACCCGGCGACGTCTTACGGCGCCATGCGGTCACCGCCGACGGCTTGGAGTTCCAGATCGGCACGGTGGCGCAGATCGGCAGCGCGATCATCATGTACGCCGAACCGCCGGCCGGGCTGGAACGGGAGTACAACCGCTGGTACGAGGACGATCACACCTACGCGGCCAGTCTGGCCGGGCCGGGCTCAGTTGCCCATCGCCGGTGGGTCGCGCCGGCCCGGTACAAGCAGTTGCGGCCGGCTGCCACGCTGTTCGGGGATCCGGCTCGCGGCTCGTATCTCATCGCGTTCTGGATCCTCGCCGGGATGCAGGAGGAGTGGTACCAGTGGCTGGCCCGGCAGGAACAGGTGCTGCGCGACGACGAGCGATGGGAGTTCCCGAAGGACCACATCTACACCGGGTCGTTCACGTTCGTCAGTGAGCAGCGCGCGCCCGGCGGCCCGCGCGCGATCTCCGCACTCGATCGCGAGTTCGGCGGGATGATCGCGGTGGCCATCGAACGCCAGCCCGGCGGCGAGCTGACCGGGATCGAACAGTGGGCGGAGTCGCTGCGATCGGCCCGGCTGCCGCTCAGCGTGGTCCTGACGCCGTTGCGGCTGTTCAAGTCGGTCCTGTCGGCACCGGCTGATCCGGCCGATGACCCGTTCGCCCTCGTGATCTTCTTCTGCGACGGCGAGCCGGACCAGGTGTGGCTCGACGAGGTCGAACCCCGGCTCGCCGACGTACCGTCGATCGCCGGGGCGACCCGCGTCGGGTTCGCCAGCCCGTTCCTGTCGACGGTGCCCGGCACCGATCGCTACGTCGACGAACTGTGAGGCGCCGGGACCACCGCGAGCGCCTCGGTCAGGTCGCGCCACAGATCCTCCGGATCCTCACAACCCACCGATAGCCGGATCAGCGATGGCGGTACGTCGCTGGACTCGGTGGCCCAGCGGGCCCGTCGTTCCAGCGTCGACTCGACCCCGCCGAGACTCGTGGCGTCCGACCAGATCCTCGTCCGCGAGCAGACCGCTTGCGCGGCAACGGCATCCCCGAGGACGTCGAAGGCCACCATCGCGCCGAAACCGGTCATCTGGCGAGCCGCCACCGCGTGACCGGGATCGGTCGGCAGCCCCGGGTAGCGGACCTGACCGACCGCGGGATGCTCCAGCAGCCGTCGGGCCAGCAGGCCGGCGGTCTGCTGTGCCCGTTCCATCCGCAGCGCCAGCGTGCGCAGCCCGCGCAGCGCCAGCCACGCCTCGACCGGCCCGGCCACCGCGCCCAGCAGGGATCGCCGCTGCCGCAGTCGATCCGCGAGGGTGCCGTCCGCGGTGACGACCGCGCCGAGCAGGACGTCGGAGTGGCCGGACAGGAACTTCGTCACCGAGTGCAGCACCACGTCGACGCCGAGGGTGAGCGGCCGCTGGGCGATCGGGGTGGCGAAGGTGGAGTCGCACACGGTGATCGCGCCTGCGGCGCGGGCGGCGGCGCTGACGGCCGGCAGGTCGACGATCTGCAGCAGCGGGTTGGTCGGTGACTCCAGCCAGACCAGGTCCGCCCCGGCGACCGCGCGCTGCCAGCCGGCAGTGTCCGGCGGGGCCACTCGGCGTACCCGGACCCGGCCGGCGGCCTCCCATTCGGCCAACCGGGCCGACGTGCCGGAATACAGCTGCGTGGGCGCGACGACGACTCCGCCGACCGCGACGAGGTCCAGGACCGCGTTGACCGCGCCCATGCCGCTGCCGAAGACCAGCGCCTGGCCGCCCTCCAGCGTCCCGACCGCGGCCTCGAGCGCGTCCCACGTGGCGTTGCCGTCGCGGCCGTAGCTGGCCGTCCCGCCGGCGTGGAAGGTCGACGACAGCTCGATGCCGGGGTTCACCGGGCCGCCGGCGACCCGGGCCGGCCGGCCGGCGACGACGGCGAGGGTGGACGGCGCGAGTCCGTCGAGTTCGGACATGGCCCGCACGCTAGTGCCGAGCCGTTACGGTCGGCGCGTGCAACCTCGTCGGCTCCGGGTGGCCGTGATCTTCGGCGGCCGCAGCAGCGAGCACGCGATCTCGTGCATCAGCGCCGGCAGCGTGCTGCGGGCGCTGGACCCGGTCCGGTACGACGTGGTCGCGATCGGCATCACCCCCGACGGGCGGTGGGTGCTGGAGTCGGCCGACCCGCAGCGACTGCAGGTGGTCGACGGCAAGCTGCCGCAGGTCGACGCCACCGGTGCTTCGGTGGTGCTCGCCCCGGACCCGACCCGGCCCCGGTGGCAGGTGCAGCAGTCCGGCGGCTGGCAGGATCTGCCGGCTGTCGACGTGGTCTTCCCGGTGCTGCACGGCCCCTGGGGCGAGGACGGCACCGTGCAGGGGCTGCTGGAGCTGGCGGGCGTGCCGTATGTCGGCTCGGGGGTCTTCGCCTCCGCCGCGGCGATGGACAAGGGCCACGCGAAGACGCTCCTGGCCGCCGCTGGGCTGCCGCTGGTGCGGCACGAACTGGTCACCGGCGGTGCCTGGCAGGACGACAGGACGGCGTGCCTGGACCGGCTGGCCGGGTTGGGCCTGCCGGTGTTCGTGAAGCCGGCTCGCGCCGGTTCCAGCGTCGGAATCAGCAAGGTGACCGACGCGGCCGACCTGGTTGCCGCGGTCGGCCGTGCCCAGCGGCACGACCCGCGGGTCGTCGTGGAGGCCGCGGTGAGCGGCGCTCGGGAGATCGAATGCGGCGTGCTGGCCGACCGGGACGGAGTGCCGCGGGCCAGCGTGTGCGCCGAGATCCGGGTCCGGCCCGGCTACGAGTTCTACGACTTCGACGCGAAGTACCTGGACGACTCCGCGGAACTGGACGTGCCGGCGGCACTGCCGGCAGCCACCGCCCAGACCGTGCAGCACCTCGCGGTCGCCGCGTTCGAGGCGCTGGCCTGCGAGGGCCTGGCCCGGGTGGACTTCTTCGTCTGCCCGGACGGCGAGGTCGTGCTCAACGAGGTCAACACGATGCCCGGGTTCACGGCGATCTCGCTGTTCCCGCGGATGTGGGAGGCCACCGGGCTGTCGTACCCCCAGCTGGTCGACCGCCTGCTGCAGGACGCGCTACGCCGCGGTACCGGACTGCGCTGAGGGCGGACGGCAGCCGCGCAGCGGCGCCGCAGTCACGCCGCGCAGCGGCGCGGTGGTCACGTCACGCCGGGCGGCGGCGCCGTCGTCACGCCGGCGGTACGGTCGCGCGGATCGTCGGCGCCAGCTCGACGAGCAGGTCGCCGGCGGGACCGGCGGTGGCCGGCACGGTCAGTTCGACGTACGCCGCCCGGCCCACCGTGGTGAACACGACCCCGGCCGTGAGCGGCTCGGCCAGCCAGGCGACACCGTCCACCTCGGTCAGGATCGACGTCGGCTGCAACGCCGCGGGTCGTCCGACACCGCAGGCCAGCACGACCGGAGCCTCACCCCACGCCGCGGTGAGCCCGGTGGCCGGGTCGGTGTCGCGTCGCCGGGCGCCGCCGAGCCGACCCGGTAGCGCGGCGACCAGCTCCCGGCACTGTGCGGCGACCGCCGGGTCCGGCGACGGGGAGGTGACCGGGACCCCGCGCGGGACACGGCCGAGCAGGACGATGGCCAGGACGCCACTGGCGACCACGACGACGGCCCCGATCGCGACCAGCACCACGCGAGGGCTCGCCACCCGGCGGCCGCCGGGCTGGCGCGGTCGCCGGCCGGTCAGAGGTGGATCACCGGACAGGTCAGGGTCCGGGTGATGCCGTCGACGGCCTGGATCCGGGAGATCACCAGTTTGGCGAGGTCGTCGACGTCGGCGGCCTGTGCGCGGACCACGACGTCGTACGGGCCGGTGACGCCTTCGGCCTGCAGCACTCCGGCGATGTCGGCGATCGCGCTCGCCGCCGCTGCTGCCTTGCCGACCTCGGTCTGGATGAGGATGTACGCCTGGACCATGGTCGGCCTCCTGGAAAAGGTGGTCGGGGTAGCCGGAGGGTAGCGCTGCGTGCCGGACAAGGACATCGGAGGTCACGTGGGACAGACCGTGGGAGCGCTCGGCGAGTTCGGCCTGCTCGCCCAGGTGGTCGCCCGCCTCGGCACCGGCGAGGGCGTGGTGCTCGGGCCCGGTGACGACGCCGCCGTCGTCGCCGTCCCGGACTCCCGGGTGGTGGTGACCACCGACCTGCTCGTCGAGGGCCGGCACTTCCGCCGTGACTGGTCCACCGCGTACGACGTGGGCCGCAAGGCGGCCGCGCAGAACCTCGCCGACGTCGCGGCGATGGGGGCGCGGCCCACCGCGCTGCTGGTCGGCTTCGGCGCCCCCGCCGACCTGGAGGCCAGCTGGGCGCTGGAGCTGACCGACGGCCTGCGCGACGAGGCCGAGGGGGTCGGGGCGGTGATCGTCGGCGGTGACGTCGTTCGCGCGGACGCGGTGATCGTGGCGGTCACCGCGCTGGGCGACCTGGCCGGCCGCCGGCCGGTGACCCGGGCCGGCGCCGGGCCGGGTGACGTCGTCGCGGTGGCCGGCCGGCTCGGCTGGGCCGCGGCGGGCCTGTCGGTGTTGTCGCGCGGCTTCAGGTCGCCACGCCGCCTCGTCGACGCCCATCGCCGCCCGGCGCCGCCGTACGCCGCGGGCATCGCCGCCGCCGCGGCCGGCGCGACGGCCCTCATCGACGTCAGCGACGGCCTGCTCGCCGACGCCGGTCACGTCGCGCAGGCATCGGGAGTCCAGCTGGAGCTGCGGACCGACGCGCTGGAGGTCGGCGAACCGCTGCGTGATCTGGCAGCCGCATTCAACGTCGACCCGCTCGAGTGGGTGCTCACCGGCGGCGACGATCACGCCCTGCTCGGGTGCTTCCCGGCAGCGGCCGTGCTGCCGCCGGGCTTCGTCGCTGTCGGTCAGGTCACCGCGGCGGGCAGCGGTGGCCCGCAGGTGCTCGTCGACGGCCGGCCGCACCCCGGTTCGGCCGGGCACGACCACTTCCGGCCCGGCCCGTAAGGTGCCCGGGTGAGCCGACGGCCGCGGGGGTTGAGCATCGCGGGTTCGGACTCCGGTGGGGGTGCCGGGATCCAGGCCGACCTGAAGACCATGCTGGCCCTCGGGGTCCACGGCATGAGCGTGGTCACGGCGGTGACCGCGCAGAACTCCGTCGGCGTGCAGGGAGCCTGGGAACTGCCCGCCGAGGCGGTCGTGGCGCAGTTCCGCAGCGTCGTCGACGACATCGGCGTCGACGTGGTGAAGACGGGGATGCTGTCGTCGACGGTTCTGGTCGAGACAGTGGCCGGCCTGCTGGCGACGCTGCCCGGGGACGTCCCGGTCGTGGTGGATCCGGTCGCGGTCAGCAAGCACGGCGACCCGCTGCTGGTGGCGTCCGCCGTCGGCACTGTCCGCGAGGCGCTGCTGCCGCTGGCCACCGTCGTCACGCCCAATCTCGCCGAGGTGCAGATGCTGACCGGACTTCCGGTCACCGATCGCCGGCAGCAGCGGGCGGCGGCGCGGGCGCTGCTGGACCTGGGCCCGCGGTGGGTCCTGGTCACCGGCGGGCATCTGCCGGGACCGCCGGTGGACCTGCTCACCGACGGGACCACCGAACTGGAGCTGGCCGGCGAGCGGGTGCCGACGATCCATACCCACGGCACCGGCTGCACGCTGGCCAGCGCGCTGGCGGCCTGTCTGGCCCGGGGGCTGGACGTCCCGGCAGCAGCGCGTCAGGCCAAGCAGTACGTCACCGGCGCCATCGGCGCCGGGTTCGCGCTGGGCGCCGGGATCGGGCCGGTCGACCACGGCTGGCAGCTGGCCGGCCCCGGCCGTACGGCAGGGGAGGACGCCGCATGGTGATCGCCGGCTATCTGATCGAGGTCGACTACGACGGCGACGCGCTGCGCGTGCACGCCAGGACCAAGGCTGCGGCGGTGGCGTTCGGCGGCAAGGACCACGGTCAGGACGCCACTGTCCCGGTGCGGGAGATGCGGACGGTCGCGCTCAAGGAGGCCGGCCGCCTGATTCAGGGGAATCTCGCTGTCACAACCAAGGACGGGCGGCGATATCTGTTGCAGTACCGACGCGCGCAGCAGCCGCAGTTCACGGCGCTGTACGCCGATCTCCGCGCTGCTATCGAGCGCGCCTCGTCCTGAGACGGACGTCGTCCAAGGCGCACGTCGTCCATGCGGGTACGTCGTCGTGAGGCGCGCCTCGCCCTGCGGCGTCGGTGGTCCTGGGGCGTATGTCGCGTCCGCCCAGGCAGTGCCGTCAGGCTCGAGCGACCTTGCCGGCCTTGAGGCACGACGTGCAGACGGTGACCTTCTTCGGGGTGCGCCCGATGAGCGCGCGAACCGTCTGGACGTTGGGGTTGAAGCGACGCTTGGTCCGCCGGTGGGAGTGGGAGATGCTGTGGCCGAAGCCAGGCCCCTTGCCGCAGACGTCGCAGGTGGCAGCCACGGTGACACTCCAGAGCGGTCGGATGGATCGGGTTGATCGGAGGGCCGAACACAGTTCGGCCGTACGCGCGGCTCGGCTGGCGCAGTGGCGCGGCGTACGGCCTCGACAGGGTAGCCGAGCGCCCGCCGGTGCCCAAATCGACCCGGGCAATCACGCCGCCGGTTGCGATCCGCCAGTCCACGTCGGTGTCGTGCACGTCGGAATGGCGCAATCAGCGTGCTGGACGGTCACGCACTGCTGGTCGCCGATCACCGGACAGGTCAGACTGCCGCCGAGACATCGAACCGAGGACATCGGAATCGAACCGGACACATCGAAGGCGACGGGAGGTGAGTCGATGCGCACGGCCATCGATGCCGGACTGCTGCGGGACTGGGCCGGCACGGGCCTGTCGGCGCTGGCCGACGCCCGCGCCGAGATCGACGCGCTGAACGTCTACCCGGTGCCCGATGGCGACACCGGGACGAACCTCTACCTGACCATGGCCGCCGCGGTCGACGCGGTCCGCCGCCGTACGCCGGAGGCCGACCCCCGGGACGAGCTCGTCGAGACCGCGCGCGAACTGACCAGGGGGGCGCTGCTGGGTGCCCGCGGCAACTCCGGGGTGATTCTCAGCCAGCTGTTGCGCGGCTTCGTCGTGGCCACTACGGCCGAACGCGTCGGCGCCGAGCCGCCGGCCGAACTGCTGCGCCTCGTGCTGGCCAGCGCGGCACAGCTGGCGTACGACGCGGTCGCCCACCCGATCGAAGGGACCATGCTGAGCGTGGCGCGCGCGGCGGCCGAGGCCGCCCGAGCCACGACGACCGACGACCTCGCCGCGGTGGTGAACGCGGCCGCTGATGCCGCCCGGGATGCCCTGGCGCAGACGCCGTCCCAGCTGCCGGTGCTGCGTCGGGCCGGGGTGGTGGATGCCGGCGGTCGCGGCGTGGTGGTCCTGCTCGACGCGCTCGTCGAGGTGGTCACCGGCGTACACCGGGTGGTGCGCTCGACGAGCAGCAGCCCCTGGACAGGCGCTGACGACCCGGCCGGCAGCGACCAGTCGACGGGCAGTGACCACTCCACGGGCGGCGACCCTTCGACGGACAGCGACGAGGACACGGGCCGCGACGAGGCCGCCGGCCCGGCGTACGAGGTGATGTACCTGCTGGATGCCGCCGACGATGCGGTCCAAGCGCTGCGCCGTGAGCTGGACCACCTGGGCGACTGCCTGGTGGTGGTCGGCGGCGACGGGCTGTGGAACGTCCACGTGCACGTCGACGACGCCGGGGCGGCGGTCGAGGCCGGGATCCGGGCCGGCCGGCCGCATCGCGTGGCGATCACGGCACTGGACCGCGACGGCCGGCACGCGGCGACCAGCCGGGTCGTGTCCACGCTGGAACCGGCCGTCCGGGCG
The DNA here is from genome assembly GCA_004297305.1 of Actinomycetota bacterium. Classification (NCBI taxonomy): domain Bacteria; kingdom Bacillati; phylum Actinomycetota; species Actinomycetota bacterium. The sequence continues at coordinate 31,014 of SCTR01000005.1, read as the reverse complement.
ACCGGTGCGGAGCCAGCCGCCGCCGCACCGGCTGTCCAGCCGGTCGGCTGGGCCGCGGCCGGGCAGCCGGCGGCCGCCCCCGGTACGCCGCCCCGCCCGGCGTTGCGTGACCGCCGCGTCGTGGTCCTGGTCGCCCACGGGCCGGGAGTCGCCGAGTTGGCCGCGGCCGCGGGCGCCGCCGTGGTGCTCGCGCGTCCGGGGCGGGCGCCGTCGACCGCCGAACTGCTGCACGCGATCCGGTCCACCGAGGCAGCCCAGGTCGTCCTGCTGCCCGGTCAGGCCGACATCCAGGCCGCCGCGGAAGCGGCAGCCCGGGAGGCCCGGCGCAGCGGCATCCGGTGCGCCGTCGTACCGACCCGTTCGGTGGTGCAGTCGCTGGCCGCGCTCGCGGTCCACCAGGGCACCGGGGACTTCGACGACGACGTGGTGGCGATGACCCACGCCGCGGGCGCCACCCGCTACGGCGCGGTGACCGTCGCGGTCCGCGCGGCAGTCACGTCCGCTGGGCTGTGCGAGGAAGGCGACGTGCTCGGTGTCGTCGACGGCGACATCGCCGTCGTCGGCCACGGCGTGGAACCCGTGGCCCGCCAGGTGCTGGACCGGCTGCTGGGTTCGGGCGGGGAGCTGGCGACCCTCGTGCTCGGCCGGGATGCCCCGGCCGATCTGGCCGACCGGCTCGGCGCGTGGCTGCGGCGGGCACATCCGGGCATCGAGCCGCTGGCGTACGACGGCGGCCAGGCGTTGTGGCCGCTCATCGTGGGGGTCGAGTGAGTCCGGTAGGGCGGTCCGCGGCGTCGTGACCGACCTTGCCACCCCGCTGCGCGGCGTCGTCGGCGGGCGTACCGCGACGGCGTTGTCCACGGCGTTCGGGATGACCGTCGTGGAGGATCTGCTGCGCCACTACCCGCGGCGGTACGCCGAGAAGGGCGAGCTGACCGACCTCAGCGATCTGGAAGTCTCCGACCACGTCACGGTCATGGCACGGATCGCCACCGCCCGGGTCATCCCGTTCAAGGACCGGCCCGGCAAGCGGTTGCTGGTCGAGATCACCGATGGCACCGGCCGGCTGCAGTTGACGTTCTTCGGCCCCAAGGATCCGAAGAAGCGGGTGCCGCAGGAGTTCCTGCTGCAGCCCGGGAAGGTGGGGCTGTTCTCCGGCGAGGTCGGCAGTTTCAACGGAGCTCTGCAGCTGGTGCATCCGCAGTACGAACTGGTCCCCGAGGGTGCCGAGGTCGACGGGAGCTGGGCGCGGCCGATCATCGCGGTGTACCCGGCGACGCGTGCGGTGCCGTCGTGGCAGATCGCGCGAGCGGTCGACGTCGCCCTGAGCGGGCTGACGGCAGTGACCGATGCCGTCCCGGAGGAGGTCCGGCGCGATCACGGCCTGCCGGACCTCGCGACCGCGCTGCGGCTGGTCCATCAGCCGCAGACGGAGGCCGACTGGCAGACCGCCCGGGACCGACTGCGCTGGGACGAGGCGTTCGCTCTGCAGGTCGCGCTGGCCCGCCGCCGCCACATCGCGCGGTCGCTGCCGGCGGTGTCGCGGGTGGCCGGTGACGCCGGGCTGCTGGCGGCGTTCGACCGGTCCCTGCCGTTCAGCCTGACCGCCGGTCAGCGGGACGTCGGAGCGCAGGTCGCCGCCGACCTCGCGCAGGCCCATCCGATGCACCGGCTGCTGCAGGGGGAGGTCGGCTCCGGCAAGACGGTCGTCGCGTTGCGGGCGATGCTCGCCGTGGTCGACGCGGGGGGTCAGGCCGCGCTGCTCGCCCCCACCGAGGTGCTCGCGCAGCAGCACCATCGCTCACTGCAGGCGATGCTCGGCCCGCTGGCCCAGTCCGGTCGGCTCGATTCGGCCCTGCTCGCCGAGGGCCAGCGCACGACCCGCGTCGCGCTGCTCACCGGATCGGCGAACTCGCGCGAGCGGCGCGAGGCCCTGCTGGACGCCGCTTCGGGCGAGGCGGGGATCGTCGTGGGGACCCACGCGCTGCTGGCCGAACGCGTCCAGTTCGCCGATCTCGCGCTCGTCGTGGTCGACGAACAGCACCGCTTCGGGGTCGAACAGCGCGCGGCCCTGGCAGAGAAGGCCCGGGACGGCTCGAGGCCGCACGTGCTGGTGATGACCGCGACGCCGATCCCGCGCACGGTGGCGATCACCGTCTTCGGCGACCTGGACGTGTCCACGCTGACGGAGCTGCCGCCGGGCCGCCGCGGCCTCACCAGTCACGTCGTCCCGGCCCGGGACAAACCGGCGTTCCTGGCCCGCGCCTGGCAGCGGGTGCGGGAGGAGGTGGCCGCCGGGCACAAGGCGTACGTCGTCTGCCCCCGGATCGGTGTCGCCGCCGACGCCGAGGACACCACCGAGCCCCCGCCGGCCGACGGTGCTGCCGACGGCGAGCGGACTGCGGGTGCGGCGGTCCTCGAGGTGGCCACGCTGCTGACGGACGGGCCGCTGGCCGGACTGCGGGTGGGCGTCCTGCACGGCCGGCTGCGGCCGGAGGAGAAGGACACGGTGATGTCCCGGTTCGCGGCCCCGGCCGAGCAGTCCGACGCCATCGACGTCCTGGTGTCGACCACGGTGATCGAGGTCGGGGTCGACGTACCGGCGGCCACGGTCATGGTGGTGATGGACGCCGATCGGTTCGGCGTCTCGGCGCTGCACCAGTTGCGCGGCCGGGTGGGCCGCGGCAGCGCGCCGGGCCTGGCGCTGCTGGTGACGTCCGCGCCGGCGGGCTCACCGGCCCGCTCGCGGTTGGACCAGGTGGCCGCGACGACCGACGGGTTCGCGCTGGCGCGGCTCGACCTGGCCAGCCGCCGCGAGGGGGACGTGCTGGGCGGGGCGCAGTCGGGTCGCCGCAGCAGTCTGCGGCTGCTGTCGGTGCTCGCCGACGAGGACGTGATCGTGGCGGCTCGCGACGCGGCGACCGCCGTCGTCGAGGCCGATCCGGATCTGCTCGACCACCCCGATCTGCGCCGGGCGGTCGACGCGCTCGTCGACGACCGGCAGGCCGACTTCCTGGCCAAGGGATGACCGCCGGAACGCTGTCCGGCCGCCGGATGACGGCCGGGGCGTGGCCTGGCGACCGGATGACGGCCGGGGCGTCGCCTGGCGACTGGACGACCGCCGGAGCGCCCCGGTGCGGGTGATCGCCGGCAGCGCCGGCGGCCGCCGGCTCGTCGTACCGGCGCGCGGGACCCGGCCGACGTCGGACCGGGTCCGGGAGAGCCTGTTCTCCACGCTGGACAGTGAACTGGGCGAGTTCGACGGCCGCCACGTGCTGGACCTGTATGCCGGCAGCGGTGCGGTCGGTGTCGAGGCGGCCAGCCGCGGCGCGGCGCACGTGCTGCTGGTCGATTCAGCCCAGCCGGCGGTCGTGGCCTGCCGACGTAACGCTGCGCTGGTACCGGATGCCGCCGTCGCGGTCATCCGCGCCGACGTGGCCGCCTTCGTCGCGGCTGGTCCCGGCGCACCGGCGACGCCGCCGTACGACGTGGCGGTGCTGGACCCGCCGTACGACCTGGCCGGCGACCGGGTGACCGCGGTGCTGGCCGGTCTCGTCGAGGGCGGCTGGCTGGCCGATGCCGCGCTGGTCGTGGTCGAGCGCGACGCGCGCAGCCCCGCGCTGGCCTGGCCCGACGGCCTGCAGCCGCGCCGCAGCCGGCGGCTGGGGGAGACCGTGCTTTGGTACGGTCGCCGGACCTGAGCACGACGCGCGCGGAGCGCGCTCCGGCGAGAGGATCTGCCCATGGTGACCGCGGTGTGTCCCGGTTCCTACGATCCGGTCACCCACGGCCACGTCGACGTCTTCGCGCGCGCCGCCGCGCTGTTCGACGAGGTCACCGTCGCCGTTCTGATCAACAAGAAGAAGTCGTCGATGTTCACCGTCGACGAGCGCATCGAGATGCTGCAGCAGTGCGTGGTGGACCTGCCCAACGTGAAGGTCGACGCCTTCCACGGACTGCTGGTGGACTACTGCCGGGCCCGCGGCATCTCGGCCATCGTCAAGGGCCTGCGGGCCGTCAGCGACTTCGACTACGAGCTGCAGATGGCCCAGATGAACCACCGGCTGACCGGCGTGGAGACGCTGTTCGTGTCCACCAACCCGCTCTACAGCTACCTGTCATCGAGTCTGGTCAAGGAGGTCGCCACCTACGGCGGCGACGTGTCCGGGCTCGTGCCCGACGTCGCCCTGGAGGGGCTGCGCCGCAAGCTCGGCGAGGGCTGAGCGGGCGCGGCAGCGCCGCGCACCGACGACTGCAACGACGAGAGGTCCCCGTGGACGTGCACGACAAGCTCGATGAGTTGGCCGCCCTCGTGGAGGAGGCCAAGGCGATGCCGTTCTCCGCGTCGTGTGTGGTCAACCGGGCCGAGGCGCTGCGCCTGGTCGAGGACATCCGCGGGCTGCTGCCGGACTCGTTGCGCCACGCCGACCTGCTGCTGTCCGATCGCGAGGCGATCGTGGAGGAGGGTCGCGAGGAGGCCGACCGACTGCTCGCGGCCGCCCAGCAGGAGCAGGCCCGCCTGGTCAGTGAGCACGAGGTCTACCGGACCGCGGTCAGCGAAGCCGAGGACCTGCGGGCCGACGTCGACGCCGAGTGCGCCCGGATGCGCCGCGAGGTCGACGACTACGTGGACGCGAAGCTGGCGAACTTCGAGGTCGCCCTCAACAAGACGCTGGCGGCCGTGGAGCGCGGCCGGGACCGGATCCGCGGGCGGGCGGCGTACGACGAGCTGGCCACCCACGACGACGCCACGCCGCTGCCCGGCTGAGACCGGTTCGATCAGGCCGGCGCTGCGGGGTATCCTGTGCGCCGGCCTCGCGAGGCCGCGTTCTTTCGACGCCACCGGGCCGTCGCCGCGCCGGCGCCGGCCACCACCGAAAGTGCCCGTGACCGTAGACCCCCGCGCGCCGCTCGTGCTCGACCTCCGCGAGCTCGGCCGCCGCGCTGGGACCATGCGGCTGTGGGACGCCACGGTGCCGGCGCCGGCGGATCTCGGCATCGCGGTGGCGGCGGTCCCGGTGGGCTCCGACGTCCAGCTGCGGTTGCGGCTGGAATCGGTGGTCGACGGGGTCCTCGTGTCCGGCTCCGCCCGGGTGCGAGTCGTCGGCGAATGCTCCCGATGCCTCGACCCGGTCAGCTGGGACGAGGAGGTCGACCTGCTGCAGTTGTTCGTCTACCCCGACGGGGTGGCCGCCGCTGCTGGGGAGACCGCCGGCGACGAGGACGACGACGTCAGTCTCATCGAGACGGACTTCATCGACCTCGAGCCGATCCTGCGCGACGCGGTAGTGCTCGCACTGCCGCTCGCGCCGGTGTGCCGGGAAGACTGTCCCGGGCTGTGTGTGCGTTGTGGCGCACGGCTCGCCGACGATCCCGGCCATCAGCACGACGACGTGGACCCCCGGTGGGCGGCTCTGGCGGCAGCGCTGGAACGGGACGCCGGGGTCCGGCCCGGCGACGAGCTGCACGACGAGCTCACCGACAGCGAGCACAACGACAGCGAGCACAACGACGAGGAAGAGGACTGACGTGGCCGTCCCGAAGCGCAAGACGTCGCGCTCCAACACCCGGCACCGCCGGTCGCAGTGGAAGGCAGGCACCCCTGCGCTGGCCACCTGCGACCGCTGCCGCGCGCCGAAGCTCGCCCACACCGCCTGCCCGACCTGCGGCACGTACGACCGTCGCCAGGTGCTCGACGTCTGACCCCGTGGTTCGAGTCGCCCTCGATCTGCTCGGCGGGGACGGCGCTCCCGGGGTCGTGGCCGACGCCGCCCGGCTCGTCCTGACCGGACGGTCCGACGTCGACCTCGTCGTCGTGGGGCCGCCGGACCTCGCCCGCGATCTGTTCGCTGCGCGCGGCCTCGCTGATCGGCAGCCGAGGCTCGCTTTCGCTGCGGCGCACGGCGTCGTCGGGATGTCCGACGACCCGGTACGCGCTGTGCGGGCACGCCGCGACGTCACCGTCCGTGTCGCTGCGGACCTGGTTCGCTCCGGCCACGCCGACGCGTTCGTCTCCGCCGGCCACAGTGGCGCCGCAGTGACCGCCGCGGTCTTCTCCTGGGGTCGGCTGGCGGGCATCACCAAGCCCGCGCTGGCGGTGCTGCTCCCCGCCGCGGCGCGGCCCGTGGTCCTGCTCGACGCCGGTGCCGGCACCGCCGCGTCCGCCGACGTCCTGGCGCAGCACGCGCTGGCCGGCGCCGCGTTCGCCCGCGCCCGCGGGGTCGCCGCCCCCCGGGTCGGGCTGCTGACCATCGGTGGTGAACCCGGCAAGGGCGACCGGGTCCGCCGGGAGGCGCACGAGATGCTGGGCGCCCTGCCCATCGCGTACGCCGGCCCCGTCGAAGGCCACGACGTCGCCGCCGGCGCCGTCGACGTCGTGGTTACCGACGGCTTCACCGGCAACGTCCTGCTCAAGGGGATCGAAGGCGCCGCCGCCTGGACGGCCGAGCGGATGGCCGAGGCGTACGGCGATCCCGAACCCGCGCGAGCCGTGCTGCGGGCGGCCGCCTCCGGCGACTACGCCGGCGGGACCGTCCTGGGCGTCGCCGGCGTCTGCGTGGTCGCGCACGGCGCTGCCCGGCCCGAGGCGCTGGCAGCCTGCATCGGACTGGCCGCCCAGGCCGCCCGGGACGACCTGGTCGGCCGTACCCGGGCCGTGCTCGCCGACCTGGTGCTGGCGCGTGGCGAGGCCGCAGCGTCCGTCCCGCTCACCGGGCTCGGGTCGACCGCCGGGACTGGCCACGCCCACCGTGACGACGTTGCCGACCCGGACGACGCTGCCGACCCGGACGATGCTGCCGACCCGGACGACGCGGTCGAGGCGGCTGCGCCGTGACCGGCTGGAACGCCGACCGGGCGCTGGCGGTGACGACCCGCGCGGTGGCGCTGGTGCTCGACCTGGACGAGGTGGGGCTGCGGGCGGACTCGCCGCTGGCCGATCTGGGGGTGGACGACCTGGCCCGCGTCAGCATCGCCGACGTCGTCGAAGCGGTGGCGCGCGAACGCGATGGCGTGCCGGTCCACGTCGATCCCGTCGTGCTGCGCACCGCGGTCACCATCGGGCAGCTCGCCGCGGGAGCGGAGGTACGCCGGTGAGCCCCCGTACCAGCGGAGCCGGTGGGCCGTCGGCTGCCGATCGCCTGGCCGTGCTGCACCAGCGCCTCGGCGTCGTGGTCGACGCCGCGCTGCTGGAGCGAGCACTCACCCACCGGTCGTACGCGTATGAGAACGGGGGGCTGCCGACCAACGAGCGGTTGGAGTTCCTCGGCGACTCGGTCCTCGGCCTGGTCGTCACCGACACGCTCTACCGGCTCCATCCCGACCTGCCCGAGGGGCAGCTGGCCAAACTGCGGGCCGCCATCGTCAACTCGCGGGCGCTGGCCGCGGTCGGGCGCGACTTGTCGCTGGGGGAGTTCATCCGGCTCGGCCGGGGCGAGCAGAGCACGGGGGGCCGCAGCAAGGCGTCGATCCTGGCCGACACCGTCGAGGCGGTCATCGGTGCGGTGTACCTCGATCGCGGCCTGGTGGTCGCCGACGAGGTGGTGCATCGCCTGTTCGACGCCACGATCGAGCGGGCGTCGCGGCTGGGTGCCGGGCTGGACTGGAAGACCTCCCTGCAGGAGTTGACCGCGGCCGCCGGCCTGGGCGTCCCCGAGTACGTCGTGGACGAGAGCGGGCCGGATCACGAGAAGTCGTTCACCGCCCGGGTCCGCGTCGGTGGCCAGCTGTACGGCGACGGCCGCGGCGGGTCGAAGAAGGAGGCCGAGCAACAGGCGGCTGCCACGGCGTACCAGGAGCTCAAGACCGCGGACGCCCGCCCGCGAGCAGCTGCGGTGACCGCCGACCGGGCCTGAGGCGTGCCCGAACTCCCCGAGGTCGAAGTGGTCCGGCGTGGTCTCACGGCGTACGTCGAGGGCCGGACCATCGCCGCCGCAGCGGTCCTGCATCCCCGGGCCGTCAGACGGCACGTGGCCGGCCCGGACGACCTCGTCGGCGGCCTGGTGGGCCGGACCGTCGTCGCGGTGAGTCGCCGGGGCAAGTATCTGTGGGCGGTGCTGGACGGCCGGGACCTGGCGCTGGTGGCCCATCTGGGGATGAGCGGCCAGCTGGTCGTCGTGCGCCCCGACAGCCTCGACGAAGTGCACCTGCGGCTGCGGGTCCGGTTCACCGACGGCGGTCGCGAACTGCGATTCGTCGACCAGCGGACGTTCGGCGGTGTCGCCCTCGAGCCGCTGGTGCCCGACGACGCGGGCGGCGCGATCCCGCGCTCGGTGCGTCACATCGCCCGCGACCCGCTCGATCCGAGGTTCGACGACGCGGCGTTCGTCGCGGCGGTACGCCGCCGCCGGACTGGCCTGAAACGGGCGTTGCTCGACCAGACGCTGGTCTCCGGTATCGGCAACATCTACGCCGACGAGGCCTTGTGGCGGGCCCGGCTGCATTGGGCGACGCCGACCGAGCGGGTGACGCCGGCCCGGTTGCGTTCGCTGCTGGCCGCGACCCGGGAGGTGATGGCGGCCGCGCTGGATGCGGGCGGCACGTCCTTCGACGCGTTGTACGTCGACGTTAACGGCCGCAGTGGGTACTTAAACATTGACGTAGAGCGGGTCGAGGCGAGTCGTCAGCGAGTTATACCCCCGTCTGACCTGGCACAAAGTGCACTCGGCACGCGGTTCGAAGGTCTCAACTGTTCAATGGCGCGCCGCCACAGATCCGGGTCCCGGACACTGCGAGGTGTTGCCTGTGCCTGAACTGCCGGAGGTCGAGGTCGTGCGCCGCGGACTCGAAGATCACATTCGTGGCCGGAGGATCGCCTCGGCTGTTGTCCGGCATCCGCGTGCCGCTCGTCGTCATGTCGGTGATCCAGAGGATCTGGCAGCGCGGATGGTCGGTGCGACGATCACTGGGACTGCGCGACGCGGCAAGTACCTGTGGCTGATCCTGGACGGCGAGGACGCGCTGCTCGCGCATCTGGGGATGAGCGGGCAGATGCTCATCACTTCGCCTGATGTTCCAGTCGCTGTGCATGAGCGGGCGCGGTTCACCTTTGCCGACGGCGGCCACGATCTGAGGTTCGATGACCAGCGCACGTTCGGGCATCTGATGCACGACGAGGGCGGGGCATTGCTGCCCTCGCCGATCGCCCACATCGCGCGGGATCCGTTTGATCCGCTGTTCGACCAGCCGGCAGCAGTTGCGCGGGTCAAGTCCAAACGCACCGGGATCAAGCGCGTGCTGCTGGATCAGACGGTGGTGTCCGGCATCGGGAACATCTACGCCGACGAGGCCTTGTGGGCTGCCAAATTGCACGGGGAGACACCTGCATCGTCGTTGAGCAAGCTGAAGATCTCAGCGCTGATCGATGCAGCGCGGGAAGTCATGGCGGCTGCACTGGCCCAGGGCGGAACCTCGTTCGATTCCCTCTATGTCGACGTGGCGGGCAGCAGCGGATATTTTGCCCGCAGCCTGAACGCCTACGGTCTTGCCGGGCATCCCTGCTCCCGTTGCGGGACGCCGATCGTGCGGGAGAAGTTCATGAACCGGTCGAGCTTTTCCTGCCTGGTCTGCCAGCGGAAGCGCTAGTCGAAGCTTAGCTGCTACCCCTTCTGCATGCAGGCGATGGGCCGTACGTTCTTCAACGAACGTGCTTGATTGTCGCACCGCTGACGCCCTACGTGATCTCGTTGATCGCTGTGCGCAACTGCTGGACGGTCGGGGCTCCGGCGAACCCACTTCCCGTCGCGTAGACCCGGCACGCCAGCGAGCGAACCGGGGTCATCGGGAACAGGTCGACGCCGTCGACGAGGATCGTGGGCGAGCCTCCGAACCGGGTTCTGGCCGCTTCGGCCTCTGTGCGGATCGTCACCAGCTCGACGGGCACGTCCGTGAGTCCCAGCGAGTCCAGCGCGGAGCGCGCGTGTTCTTCGGCGATGGCCGTGTTCGGGCAGTCGACAATGTGCAGCAGTTCTACCTTCATGAAGCGGGCTCCATTCCTTCACTATCGCCTGTCGTCAGAGGAATCGGCAGGACAAGGTTCACGCAGACCAGCCCGACGCCGGCGACGACGAAGACATCGGCGACGTTCCCGACGAACAGGTTCCCGTAGGCGAGGAAGTCGGTGACATGCCCTTGCCCGAACGAGGGCGGGTTCACGAGCCGGTCGACGAGGTTGCCGACCGTGCCGCCGAGGACCAGGCCCAGCGCGACGCCCCACCTCGCCCCGCGCAGCCGCACGGCGAACGTGACCACCGCGATCGCGGCGAGCAGGCCGACGAGGGTGAAGATCCATGTGGCCCCGGAGCCGAGCGAGAACGCGGCCCCGGGGTTGTAAACCAGCGATAGCCCGAACAGGTCACCGACCAGCGGGACCCGCTCACCCGAAGTCAACTGCGCCACGGCGAGGGCCTTTGACCCCTGGTCCACGGCCAGGGCGAGCACGGCCACGACGAGCGCGAGGCCCAGCGCACGCCTGCGCCCCGTCGATGGACTGTGCTTCTTCGTGCTCGTCCCCTCGACGACGGCGTCCTGCACGGTCATGCGGCGCTCTTCTGAGTCCGGGCGGCCCGCAGGCCGTTGAGGATCACGACGACCTCGGCGATCTCGTGCACGAGCACCACGGCTGCGAGTCCCAGGATGCCGAAGAGGGCGAGCGGGAGGAGGGCGGTGATGATGAGCAGCGACAGGATGATGTTCTGGTTGATGATGTGGCGTCCGCGACGGGCGTGGTCGAATGCGCGCGGGAGCAGGCGCAGGTCGTGGCCGGTGAAGGCGACGTCTGCGGACTCGATCGCGGCGTCGGATCCGGTCGCGCCCATCGCGATGCCGATGTCTGCGGCGGCCAGCGCAGGGGCGTCGTTGATGCCGTCGCCGATCATCGCCACCGACCCGTGCTGGCCGAGCTCGGCGATGGCGGCGGCCTTGTCCTCGGGGCGCAGCTCGGCGCGCACGTCCTCGATCCCGGCCTGCGCGGCCAGGGCACGTGCGGTGCGGGCGTTGTCACCGGTGAGCATCGTTATCCCGACGCCCTGTGCCGCGAGGGTGCGGACCACTTCGGGGACTTCGGGGCGCAGCTCGTCGCGGACGCCGATCGCGGCGACCGTGACCCCGTCGCGGTGCACGATGACGACCGTCATGCCCTGCTCCTCCAGGCCCGCGACCCGGTCGCCGAGCGTCCCGGCGTCGAGCCAGCGCGGGCTGCCGACCGTGATCCGCGCCCCGTCGAGCTTGCCCTCGATACCGTGACCCGCCTGCTCGGACACGCCCTCGGCAGCGGGGGCCCCGGGGGCCGCAGCGGTGATCGCGGCCGCGAGGGGGTGGGTGCTGTGCTGCTCCAGCGCGGCCGCCCACGCCAGCGCCTGCGCCTGCGAGATGCCGTCGGCGGTGAGCACGGCTGTGACGGCGGGCTCGTTGCGGGTGAGGGTTCCGGTCTTGTCGACGGCGACGTGGCGGATCACGCCGAACCGTTCGAACACGGCCCCGGACTTGATGATCACGCCGAACTTGCTCGCCGACCCGATCGCGGCGACCACGGTCAGCGGCACCGAGATCGCCAGCGCGCACGGCGATGCCGCGACCAGCACCACGAGGGCGCGGGTGATCCACAGCTCCGGGTCGCCGAACAGCGACCCGATCACCGCGACCAGGACGGCGAGGATCAGCACACCGGGCACCAGCGGCCGGGCGATGCGGTCGGCGAGGCGGGCGCGGTCGCCCTTCTCGGCCTGCGCCTGCTCCACGAGCTCGACGATCGTGGTCAGCGAGTTGTCGGTGCCCGCCGCGGTCGTCTCGACCTCCAGCGCTCCGGCGGTGTTGATGGCACCCGCGGAGACGGCGTCGCCGGGCTCGACCTCGACCGGGATCGACTCCCCGGTGATCGCGGAGGTGTCCAGGCTGGAGCGACCGGTGCGGACGATGCCGTCGGTCGCGATCCGCTCGCCCGGCCGCACCAGCATCAGCTGACCCGCCTGGAGGTCCTTCGCGGCGACTTCGACCGACGAGCCGTCGCGGCGGATGGTGGCGGTCTCGGGGACGAGCTTGAGCAGTGCCCGGAGCCCGCCGCGGGCGCGGTCCATCGCCTTGTCCTCCAGAGCCTCGGCGATCGAGTACAGGAACGCCAGCGCCGCGGCCTCCTCCACGTAGCCGAGGATCACCGCGCCGATCGCGCTGATCGTCATCAGCAGGCTGATGCTCAGCTTGCCCTTGAAGAGCTTGCGGATCGCGCCCGGTGTGAACGTCGATGCGCCCAGCAGCAGGCCGATCCAGAACGCCACCAGCGCCGGGCGCTCCAGCCCGGACCACTCCAGGACCAGGCCAGTGAGGAACGCGACACCGGAGAAGACCGGGACCATGATCCCTCGGTCCCGCCACCAGGGACGCTCCGCCCCCTCTGACTCCTCACCCGTCGCGGTCTCCGGCTCGTGCTCGCAGCCGCACGCCGCGCTCACTCGCCCGCTCCAGTCCTGCAGCAGCCCGGCACCGTGCACTCGGCGTCGAGGCAGGGCGCGTGCACGTCGACCGCGAGGGTCACGTCGACCAGCGCGGTCAGTGCCGCCGCGAGATGCGGGTCGGCGATTTCGTAGCGCGTCTGCCTGCCTTCCGGCTCAGCGACGACAATGCCGCAGTCGCGCAGGCAGGTCAGGTGGTTCGAGACGTTCGAGCGGGTCAGCTCCAGCGTTCGCGAGAGCACGGCCGGGTAGCTCGGTCCGTCGAGCAGGGTCATCAGGATCCGGGAGCGCGTCGGATCCGCCATGGCCCGGCCGAGCCGGTTCATGACGTCGAGGCGAGAAGCAATGGTCAGCATGCACTGATCATACAGTGATTAGTGAACAATTGACAACGGCTGGCCACGAACACCCACATACCGCCACGGTGGCGACACCAATGGACCCTCGGATGCAGATGCCCGCGCAAGCCGCCCATCTTCGATGGCGGGCCCTCCGGTTTGCAGGGCCGCGCAGTCGCGATGCTCACTTCGACAGCGTTACTGTCAGGGTGAAATTAGGATGCCGTATTCTTGTATGTAGCGAATGGGCGTCGAAGGCGCTGTGTCCTCGCGTTAAATGTGTCCTGACCAGCGAAAATACCCTCTTCTGAGGTTCCCAGTTTTTCAATGTATCTAACGTGGGAAGTTGGGCTACTTCGACCGGTCGCTGCAGGCCTACGGCCGGGCGGGTCGGCCCTGCGCCCGGTGTGGCCGCCCGATAGTCCGCGAGGCGTTCACCAACCGCTCGTCGTACCGATGTCCGGCCTGCCAACGGGTCCCACGCCAGGCGCGGCCGTAGCCCGGGGCTAGCATGCCGGGGTTTGCATGCAGCAGGCCGAATTCGTTCCGTCGAGTTCCTGCGCCGCCGGGGTTGCTGCCGCGCCGATCGGTTCTCACAGAGGAGATGTCGTGCATCGCAGCCTCGCGTTGACTTTCGTCGGACCGGCCGGCCAGCCGCCCACGCTGGAGCGGTTGGCCCGATTCGCCGACGACGCGGGCCTGCGCAGCGTGTGGGTTTCCGACCACGTGCTGTTCCCCGCGACGCTGGACAAGGAGACCTACCCCTACGCCAGCAACGGCGCCTTCGACAACGACGGGGACCGCGGCTGCCTTGACTCACTGACCACGCTGGCGTGGCTTGCGGCCATCGCGCCGCGGGTTCGGCTCGGCGTGGGTGTGCTGGTACTCCCGCAACGCAATCCGGTCATCGTGGCCAAGGTGCTCTCGACGCTGGACGTGTTGTCCGGCGGCCGCGCCGAACTGGGGGTCGGGGCCGGGTGGTGCGCTGAGGAGTTCGCCGCCCTGGGTGCGGACTTCGCCAACCGGGGCGCGGTCCTGGACGAGTACCTGCAGGTCATCGACACGTTGTTCCGTGATCGGCGCCCGCAGTTCTCCGGCACGCACTACTCGATCTCCGACGTGATCTTCGAGCCCAAGCCCGTGCAGCGACCGGGACCGCCGCTGCACGTCGGAGGGAATTCGCCCGCCGCCGTACGCCGGGCCGCTCGGGTCGCCGACGTCTGGCAGGCGGTCAGCCTGGACGTCGCCGGCGCCGCCGACGCCCGCGCCCGGCTGGACCGTGCCTGCGAGCAGATCGGCCGCGACCCGGGCCAGGTGCGACTGGGTCTGCGCTGCTTCTTCCACCTGACCGGCACCCCGAACGACGAGCAGGTGCTGGCCACGGCGCCGGCCGCACACCTGGTCGGCAGCGCCGACCAGCTCGGTGAGCGGCTGGCGGCGTACGCCGAGGCCGGCGTCACCGAGATCTTCTTCTCGCCGTTGCTGCGCCACGACGCGCAGCTGTATGTCGACCAGGTGCAGCGCTTCGTCTCGCAGGTCGAGGTGCCCGCCGCCACGGCCGCACCGGTCGCCGGATGAGCGACGTCGAGGGGCGGACGCGGCCGGCCGCGTGCCGGGTCACGACGCAGCGGGCGACGCGGTGAGCGGCAGCTCGCTGTCCGGGCAGGTGGCGGTGGTCACCGGGGCCGGCCGCGGCCTCGGCCGGGCGTTCGCCCTGGACCTGGCCCGCCATGGCGCCGCCGTCGTGGTCAACGACCTGCCCGGGGCAGGCGCCGATGAGGTGGTGGCCGAGATCCAGCGGGCCGGCGGCTCGGCGGTGGCCGCCGAGCACGACATCGCCGACCCCGACGGTGCCCGGCGGATCGTGGCGGCGGCCCGCGACCTCGGTCAGCTCGCGGTCCTGGTGAACAACGCCGGGATCACCCGTCCCGGGATGTTCGGCGAACTGGACCTGGCGCGGATCCGCCAGGTCATCGACGTCCACCTGCTCGGCACGCTCTACGTCAGTCAGCCGGCGTACCAGGCGATGCAGGAGGCCGGGTACGGGCGGATCGTCAACATCGGGTCGAACTCCGCGTTCGGCATTCCGGGCATCGTGAACTACTCGGCGGCCAAGGCCGCCATGTTCGGTGTCACGCAGACGCTGGCGCTGGAGGGGGCGCCGTACGGGATTCGGGTGAACACGGTCCTTCCGGCCGCAGCCACGAAGATCAGCGAGACGAACCCGATTCCGGGGTTCTACGCCGACCCGCGGGTCCGTGCGGCGTTCGACGGCATCGCCCAGCGGCTCGAACCGGAGCGGTCCGCCGGCCTGGTGACCTACCTCAGCAGCCCGCAGTGCGCGGTGACCGGGCAGCATTTCTCCGCTGTCGGAGGGCGTTACGCGCGCGTGGTCTTCGGGGTGGCCGCGGGCTGGAGCAGTCCCGGCAGCGACATCGCCAGCGCCGACGACATCGCCGCGCACATCGACGCGATCAGCAGCGCCGACCCGATCGGTCTGCTGCCCGCTGCAGCCGTGGACGAGATCGAGGCCGTGGCCCGGGGGCTGCGGCCGGACACGGCCGGGTGACGCGCCCGGGGACGACCAGGCGCCGCTGGCGGCCTGTGGCCGCCTTGACTGGACGGCGCGGCGCTGCCACCCTGACTGTGACGCCTCGGTAACAGGCGAACCCACTTTTCCATCACGTACGGCGGCGACATCCGCGCTGCGGTCGCCACCACATCAGGCAGATCCTGCCCGGAGGAACATCGCATGGCCAAGGCCCTGTACGGCCACCTGGGCGGTCCGGATGCCCGGCTCCTGTCGGAGGTCTCCCGGCTTCGGGCCCGCGTAGGCGAACTGGAAGCGGAGTTGAGCCGGCTGCGCGCAGCCACCGAGCTGCCGGCTATCGGCCTGGACTCGCTGGACACCGACCTGCTGACGCTGCCGGCCCCGGAGCCCGCACTCGCCTGAGGTGATCGGTGTCCCGGCGAACCGCCGCAGACGCTCGTGTGAAAGGGGACGCCGCGGCGTCCCCTTTCCGCTGTAGCCGGACGGTAGATTGACCGCCCGGCCTCGCGCGTCGCCGGCCAGACAGGCCGGTCCCGTTGCCTGCCGATGCGGTGGCCGGCGGTACCGGCCCGGCGGACAGGACCCGGCGAGGAGGACCCGGCGTTGCACCTGAAGTCCTTGACCCTCAAGGGGTTCAAGTCGTTCGCAGCTGCCACCACGCTGTCGTTCGAGCCGGGTGTGACCTGTGTCGTGGGGCCCAACGGGTCGGGCAAGTCCAATGTGGTCGATGCGCTCGCCTGGGTGATGGGTGAGCAGGGCGCCAAGAGCTTGCGTGGCGGCAAGATGGAAGACGTCATCTTCGCGGGCACCGCCGGCCGGGCGCCGCTGGGCCGCGCCGAGGTCTCGCTCACCATCGACAACACCGACGGCGCGTTGCCCATCGAGTACGCCGAGGTGACCATCACCCGCACGATGTTCCGCAACGGCGGCTCGGACTACCAGATCAACGGCGCGCCCGCGCGGCTGCTGGACGTCCAGGAGCTGCTGTCGGACTCCGGCATCGGCCGGGAGATGCACGTCATCGTCGGGCAGGGCCAGCTCGACACCGTGCTGCACGCGTCGCCGGAGGACCGGCGGGGGTTCATCGAGGAAGCCGCCGGGGTCCTCAAGCACCGCAAGCGCAAGGAACGCGCGCTGCGCAAGCTGGAGGCGATGGACGCCAACCTCACCCGGCTGCAGGACCTGACCGGCGAGCTGCGCCGGCAGCTCAAGCCACTGGGGCGGCAGGCGGAGGTGGCGCGACGCGCCTCGGCGATCCAGGCGGACCTGCGCGACGCGCGACTGCGGCTGCTGGCCGACGACGTGGTGAGCCTGCAGGGCTCGCTGGCCCAGGAGATCGCCGACGAGACCGCGCTGCGCGAGCGGCGCGGCCGGGTCGAGGGGGAGCTGGCGAGCGCGTCGTCCCGCGAAGCCGCAGCCGAGGCGGCATTGGCTGCGCTGGTGCCACAGGTCAGTGCGGCGCAGGACACCTGGTTCCGGTTGTCCAGCCTGGCCGAACGGTTCCGCGGCACGCAGTCCGTGGCCACCGAGCGGGTGCGGCACGTCGGGACCGACCGCGTCGAGGAGCGACCCGGGCCGCCGCCGGAGGAGCTGGAGGCGCAGGCCCGGTCGCTGCGGGCCGAGGAGTTCGAGCTCGGCCGGCAGGTCGAGGGCGACCGCGACGCGCTGGCCGCGGCGTCGACCGCCCGGACCGCCGCCGAGGAGGCCCTGGCGACGGCGGAACGCGACCTGGTCACCGCGGTGCGGGCCGCGGCGGACCGCCGGGAGGGCCTCGCCCGGTTGGCCGGGCAGGTCGCCGCGGCCAGGTCACGGGCCGAGGCGCGAGCCGCCGAGGTCGACCGGCTCACCGCGGGGGCCGACGACGCCCGGGCGCGCGCCGACGCCGCCGCCGGGGACTTCCAGGCGCTGGAGACGCGTGTCGCCGGACTGGACGAGGGCGAGCTCGGACTGGACCACGAGCACGAGGACGCGCTGGCCGCGCTGGCGGCCGCGGACGCCGACGTCGAGCGGCTGCGTGGTCAGGAAGCCGTCGCCGAACGGGAGCGTGCCGCGGCGGCCGCCCGCGTGGAGGCGCTCGAGCTCGGGCTGGTCCGCGGTGACGGCGGTGCCGCGGTCCTGGCGGCCGGCTCCCGGCTGGCGGGCATCCTGGGCGCCGTCGCCGGCCTGATCACCGTGGAACCGGGCTACGAGACCGCACTGGCAGCCGCGCTCGGTCCGCTGGCGGACGCCGTCGCGGTCGCCGACGACGCCAGTGCGTCCGCGGCGCTGGATATGCTGCGCGAGGACGACGGCGGCAGGGTCGCGTTGCTGCTGGCCGACGCGCCCGCCTCGACCGGACAGGGCAGACCCGCGTCGTCGGCCGACCTGGCGCCGGGCGGTCGGCCGCTGGCCGACCTGGTCACCGTGGCCGACGCCGTACGCCCCGCGCTCGCCGCCCGGCTGGCCGCCGTCGTGGTCGTCGACGACATCCCGGCTGCGCTGACGCTGCACCGTCGCGAGCCGGACCTGGTCGTGGTCACCCGCGCCGGCGACGTCGTGGCCGGCGCCGTGGTCACCGGGGGTTCGGCCAGCGCGCCGAGTCTGCTGGAGGTGCAGGCCGCCGTGGACGAGGCCGCCCAGCAGCTGGTCGCCGTCGGCCACGAGGTGGAGCGGACCCGGTTCGAGCTGGCTGCCGCGACAGATCGGCGTACGGCGGCGACCGCCCGGGTGGAGGCGTCGCTGGCCCGGCTGCACGAGTCCGACGCCCGGATGGCCGCGGTCGCCGACCAGCTGGGTCAGCTGGGCTCGGCGGCGCGAGCGGCCGCGGCGGAGGCCGAACGGCTCACCACCGCCCGGGAGGCCGCGGCGTCGGCGCGGCTGGCTGACGAGCGCACGGTCGCCGAGCTCGCCGCCCGGCTCGACGCCGCCAGTACGGCGGGGCCGGTCACCGAGCCGTCGCCGGACGAGCGGGACCGGCTGGCGGTCGCCGCCAGCGCCGCGCGGCAGCGGGAGGTCGAAGCGCGGCTGGCGGTGCGCACGGGTGAGGAGCGGGTACGCGCGCTGACCGGGCGGGCCGAACAGCTCGAGCACGCCGCCGCGCAGGAACGGGCCGCTCGCCGAGCGGCCGAACAGCGGCGACTGCGCCGCCAGCGGGAGGCGACGGTCGCCGCGGCGGTGCTGCGCGGGGTACGCGTCGGCATCGCCCATCTGGACGCCTCGCTGGCGCTGGCGACCGTCGAGCGGGACCGCACCGCGGCCGAACGGACCGCGCTGGAGCAGGAACTGCACGGGCTGCGGGCCCGGGTGCGGGAGCTGACCACCGAGCTGGAGGCCCTCACCGACTCGGTGCACCGCGACGAGGTCGCCCGCGCCGAGCAGCGGCTGCGGATCGAGGCCCTGCAGACCAGGGCGATCGAGGAGCTCGGGGTGGCCGCGGATGTGCTGGTCGCCGAGTACGGCCCCGACCAGCTGGTCCCGCCGCCGGCCGTGGCGCCCGGCGACGAACCGCCGGCGGACGCGGCCGAGCCCACGGGGACGCCGTACGTCCGCGCCGAGCAGGAGAAGCGGCTGCGGGCGGCCGAGCGGGCCCTGACGTCGCTGGGCAAGGTCAACCCGCTGGCACTGGAGGAGTACGCCTCGCTGGAGGAGCGGCTGGCCTTCCTCACCGAGCAGCTGGACGATCTGAAGCGGTCCCGCGCCGACCTGCTCGGGATCGTCCGTGACGTCGACCAGCGGGTGCAGCAGGTGTTCGCCGAGGCGTTCCGGGACACCGCCGCGGCATTCGAAGGGGTGTTCGCGCGGCTGTTCCCCGGTGGCGAGGGCCGGCTGGTGCTCACGGAGCCGGACGACCTGCTGACCACCGGCGTCGAGGTCGAGGCCCGCCCTCCGGGCAAGAAGGTCAAGCGGCTGTCGCTGCTGTCCGGCGGTGAGCGGTCCTTGACCGCCGTCGCGTTCCTGGTCGCGTTGTTCAAGGCCCGGCCCAGCCCGTTCTACGTGCTGGACGAGGTCGAGGCCGCGCTGGACGACGTGAACCTCGGCCGGCTGATCGAGGTCATCGACGAGCTGCGGTCCACCAGTCAGCTGCTCGTCGTCACGCACCAGAAGCGCACCATGGAGATCGCCGACGCGCTGTACGGCGTGTCCATGCGAGGAGACGGAGTCACCCAGGTGATCAGTCAGCGGCTGCGGGAACGGGAGGCGGTGTGAGTCTGCCGCCGGGAGCGCAGCTGCGCCCCCCGATGGGGCTACCTGCCGGACGGGTCCTGCTGGTGGTCCTGACCGCTGTGCTGAGCATGGTCGCGAGCCTCGCCGGCATCCTGCTCGGCGTGGCGGTCACTTCCTCGGCCGACGGCAGCCTGACCGATCTGGGGGGCGCGGTGGTCGGCTACTGGATCGGCACCGCGGTCGGCGCCGCGATCGGCTCGTGGTCGGCGCAGTACGCCCGAGGCCGTCCCGGCTGGCGGGTGCCGCTGGCAGCCTTGCTGCTGGGACTCGCCCTGCCGTTGCCGTGGGCGGCCCTGCTGAACGGCCAGCTGTCCTTCGTCGTCTGGATCGTCGTCGGCCTGCTCACGCTGGCGACCGACGTCCTGGTCGAGCGGCGAGCTGCCCGCAGCTCCGCCTGATCGGTTCCGCCCAGCCGGCCTGCGCCTCGTCGACGTCGGCCTGATCGGTTTCGCTGTGCGCCGGGCCGGCAGCCGTGGGGGAGGATGACCCCCCGTGGACTCCCTCGCTTTGTTCCTGGTCGTTGCTCTCGCCGTCGTCGTGGTGGCCGTGGTCGTGGGCCTCGCGTACGTCGTCCCGGGCCGGCGGCGCCGGGCGTCGCCACCGCCCCGGCCCGGCATCGACTACACGCCGGGCGTCGGGGACGACGCGTCCGTCCCGCGGGACACGCCCCGCCGGGGCATCGATCAGGTCGACCTGCTCGAGCCCGCGCCGGCCGGTGCCGCCGCCGACCCCGCGCTGGTGGCCGAGCCAGGACTCGAGGTCCCGGCCCCGACTGCCGGCCGGCTCGCCCGGCTCCGGGCCCGGCTCGCCCGATCCAACTCCGCGGTCGGCAAGGGCCTGCTCGCGCTGCTGTCGCGCGACGTGCTGGATGACGCGACCTGGGACGAGGTCGAAGAGACGCTGCTGGCCGCCGACCTCGGCGTCGCGCCGACCGCCGAGCTGGTCGCCGCGCTGCGGACCCGGGTGCGGGTCGACGGCGTACGGGATGCCGCGACGCTGCAGCGGTTGCTGCGCGACGAGCTGCTCGCGCTGGTCGGACCGGACACCGACCGGTCGCTGCTGTCGGCCCGGCATGACGGCCGGCCCGCGGTCGTGCTCGTCGTCGGGGTCAACGGCACCGGCAAGACCACCACGACTGGCAAGTTGGCGCGGGTGCTGGTCGCCGACGGCCGGCAGGTGGTCCTGGCCGCGGCTGACACCTTCCGCGCCGCGGCCGCCGATCAGTTGCAGACCTGGGGAGACCGGGTCGGCGCGACCGTGATCCGGGGACCCGAGGGCGGCGACCCGGCCGCGGTGGCGTTCGACGCGGTCCGGACCGGCACCGAGCAGGAAGCCGACGCGGTCCTGGTCGACACCGCGGGCCGGTTGCACACCAAGGTCGGCCTGATGGACGAGCTCGGCAAGGTGAAGCGGGTCGTGGAACGGCACGGCCCGGTCGACGAGGTCCTGCTGGTGCTCGACGCCACCACGGGCCAGAACGGCCTGGTGCAGGCCCGGGTGTTCGCCGAGGTGGTCGACGTCACCGGCGTGGTGCTGACCAAGCTGGACGGCACCGCCAAGGGCGGGATCGTGGTCGCGGTCCAGCGGGAGCTCGGCGTCCCGGTCAAGCTCGTCGGACTCGGCGAGGGTCCCGACGACCTCGCGCCGTTCGACCCGGTTGCCTTCGTCGAGGCGATCGTCGACTGACGATCGTCGGCCAGTGATCGCCGACTGAGGTACGGCGTCCGCCGGATCTCACCGTCACGCAGCAGCGGCGTTCATCCGGACGTAACGCAGCCGACCCGATCGTCACACTCCCGTAACACGAGGCGGACTCGCCGGCAACACGTCCGCTCCACCCTCTGTGCCCAACAGAGGGTCAACGACGACCCCCGCAAGTGTGTGCACTCCCGGTGGAGGAGGGTCGGATGGAACTCAACTCGGGCGACACAGCCTGGGTTCTGGCAAGCGCCGCGCTGGTGCTGCTAATGACGCCTGGACTCGCGTTCTTCTACGGCGGCATGACCCGCTCGAAGAGCGTCCTCAACATGATGATGATGTCGTTCGTCACGATCGGCATCGTCAGCGTGCTGTGGGTGATCTACGGGTACTCGCTCGCCTTCGGGGACTCGGGTAGCAAGTTCTACGGCGCCTTCGAGCTGTCACATCTGGGAGCCGCGTCCGGCCAGTTCGTGAACAACGGCGGCCAGTACCCCATCCCGGAGCTGGCGTTCGCCGCTTTCCAGCTCATGTTCGCGATCATCACTCCGGCGTTGATCTCCGGAGCGATCGCCGACCGTGCGAAGTTCCTGACCTGGGGCATCTTCGTGGCCCTGTGGGTGTCGATCGTCTACTTCCCAGTGGCTCACTGGGTGTTCGACTTCGGCACGGTGGTCGACGACGGGGACCCCACCGGCAAGGGTTGGTTGGCCGATCTCGGCGTCCTCGACTTCGCCGGCGGCACAGCGGTCCACATCAACGCCGGTGCTGCCGGCCTCGCGTTGGCGATCGTTCTCGGTCGTCGTGTGGGCTGGCCGCGTACCCCGATGAAGCCGCACAACCTGACGCTCGTACTGCTGGGTTCTGGCTTGCTGTGGTTCGGCTGGTTCGGCTTCAACGCCGGCTCAGCGCTCGGTGCCACGGACACAGCTGCCGTTGCCCTGCTCAACACGCAGGTCTGTACGGCAGCGGCAGTCATGGGCTGGTTGCTCGTGGAAAAGATCCGCGATGGGCATCCGACGAGCCTGGGCGCCGCGTCCGGCGCCGTCGCCGGCTTGGTCGCGATCACGCCGGCCTGCGCCTTCGTCGCCCCGTGGGCGGCGGTGGTCCTCGGTGTTCTGGCCGGCGCGATCTGCGCGCTCGCCGTGAGCCTGAAGTACAAGATCGGATACGACGACTCCCTCGATGTCGTTGGCGTTCACTTGGTCGGCGGCATCATCGGCAGCCTGTTCATCGGCTTTTTCGCCACGACGCAGGTCAACTCCTTGGGCTTTGACGGCGTCTTCTACGGCGGCGGCGAGGGCGGTGGCTGGGAGCTGCTCTACCACCAGTTCATCGGTGTCATCTCGGTCCTGGCGTACTCGTTCATCGCCACCTTGATCATCGGCTTCATCCTGCACAAGACGCTCGGCTTCCGGGTGTCCGAGGAGGACGAGGTCAACGGCATCGACCTGGTGGAGCACGCGGAGGGCGCGTACGACTTCACCGGTGTCACCGGTGGGACCATCGGTCACCGAGAGAGCGTGGAGGTGTAGGGCATGAAGCTGGTGACCGCGGTTATCAAGCCGTTCAAGCTCGAAGACGTCAAGGCAGCCCTCGAGGCGTACGGAATCCACGGGCTCACCGTGTCCGAGGCCAGCGGCTACGGCCGGCAGCGGGGGCACACCGAGGTGTACCGGGGGGCGGAGTACACCGTCGACCTGGTCCCGAAGGTGCGGATCGAGGTCCTGGTCGACGACGATGACGCCGAGGCAGTCCTCGACGTCATCGTGAAGGCGGCGCAGACCGGCCGGATCGGCGACGGGAAGGTGTGGGTCGCTCCCATCGAGACCGTCGTCCGGGTCCGTACCGGCGAACGCGGCGCGGACGCCCTCTAGGAGCACGGTTTCCGACAGGAGGAACTCGATGCGGGCCGACGACAGGTCGTCGCCCACGGTGCAGGCCGCCGACGCCGTGACGGCGACGGCGGCCTACACCG
Source organism: Actinomycetota bacterium (assembly GCA_004297305.1). Lineage (NCBI taxonomy): Bacteria > Bacillati > Actinomycetota > Actinomycetota bacterium. The sequence goes on along the minus strand of SCTR01000005.1, from coordinate 7,803 downwards.
CCGCCCGACTCGAGATCCTCGGACGCCCCGGGCCATCCGGCCCGGGGCGTCGTCGCGACCTCACCGACGCGACCGACGCCTGGGTCTCGCGACTGTTCGACCTGGCCGGCGCCGACCCGGCCCGCCTGGCCCTGGTCGCCGTCGGTGGCTACGGCCGGGGCGAACTGGCACCGGGTAGCGACCTCGACCTGCTGCTGCTGCACCGGGGCGAGGACTCGATAGCGGCTCTGGCGGACCGGATCTGGTATCCGATCTGGGACGGCAGGATCGCGCTGGACCACAGCGTTCGTACCCCGGCCGAAGCCCGTCGGCTGGCCGCCCAGGACACCCGGGTGCTGCAGGGCATCCTCGACGCCCGGCTGGTGGCCGGCGACCAGGCGCTGGCCGATCAGGTCAAGGCGACGGTGCTGGCGGACTGGCGCAGCATGGCGTTCAGCCGGCTCGCGACGTTGCGGCGCGGGGTCGACGAGCGGATCGACCGTCACGGCGAGCTGGCCCACCTGCTCGAGCCGGACCTCAAGGAGTCCTTCGGCGGCCTGCGCGACGTCGGCATCCTGCGCGCGGTCGCCGCGTCCTGGGTCACCGATCCCCCCCGGGCCGCGATCCCGGCGGCCCATCAGCTGTTGCTGGACGTCCGCGACGAGTTGCATCGCTCGTCCGGCCGCGCGCTGGACCGGCTCCTGCTGCAGGAACAGGCTGGCGTCGCTGCTGCGCTCGGCTTCGCCGACGCCGACACGCTGCTGCGGGCGGTGTCGCAGGCCGGGCGGGCGATCGTCTACGCCAGCGACCTGACCTGGCACCGGGTGGGCCGGTTGGCCCGTCCGGCGTCACGGGTGCCGTGGCGGCGGGGCCGCGGGCGCCAGGCGGACCGGGTGCCGCTGGCCGAGGGCGTCGTAGTGCACGACGGCGAGGTGGTGCTGTCCGCGGATGCCCGGCCGGATCGTGACCCGGTGCTGGCGCTGCGGGCCGCGGCGGCCGCCGCGCAGGCAGGCCTGCGGTTGGCGCCGCATACCGTGGACCGGCTCGCCGCGCAGGGCGCTGCCATGCCCGTGCCGTGGCCGGCCGAGGCCCGCGATGCGCTGGTGTCCCTGCTCGGTGCCGGGCGGCCGGCGATCAACGTCTGGGAGGCCCTCGACCAGGCCGGCATCATCACCGCGTTGCTGCCGGAGTGGGACGTCGTGCGGTCCGCCCCGCAGCACAACCCGGTCCATCGCTTCACCGTCGACCGCCACCTCGTGGAGACCGCCGTGGAGGCCGGGACGCGGACCCGCCGGGTCTCGCGGCCGGACCTGCTCGTCGTCGGAAGTCTGTTGCACGACATCGGGAAAGGGCGGCCGGGCGATCACACCGAGGTCGGTATCGACCTGGTCGGCAAGCTCGGACCCCACCTCGGGTACGACGACGACGACTCCGCGGTGCTGGTCGCGCTGACCGCCCACCACCTGCTGCTGCCGGACACCGCGACCCGTCGCGACCTGGACGATCCGGCGACCGTCGCCGCGGTGGCCGACGCAGTTGGCTCCGCACAGGTGCTCGACCTGCTGCACGCGCTGAGCGAGTCCGACGCCGCGGCGACCGGACCGGCGGCGTGGAGCGAGTGGAAGCAGGCGCTCGTGGACGATCTGGTACGCCGGACCCACGCGGTGCTCGCCGGCCGGCCGGCCGAGGCCGGATCGCCGATGACGCCGGCCCGGCTGGCGCTGGCCGAGGCGCCCGGTGTCCAGGTGCTGGTCGAGCCCGGCGACCGGGCGACGACGGTGACCGTCGCCGCGCCGGACCGACGCGGCCTGCTGGGCACCGTCGCCGGAGTGCTGGCGGTGCACCAGCTGGACGTCCGCGCGGCGCACACCGAGTCGGTCGGATCGCGTGCGGTGCAGGTCTGGTGGGTGCAGCCCAGGTACGGCGCCCCGCCGGATGCCGCGCTGCTCGGCGAAGACGTCCGGCGGGCGCTGGACGGGGGCCTCGACCTCGATGAACGGCTGCAGCGCCGGGCGGAGGCGTACGCCACGATCAGCCGCCCCGCGCCGCCGCCGCCGCGCGTCGACGTGGTACCGGGCGCCTCCGAGCGGGCCACGGTGATCGAGGTCCGGGCGCACGACGTACCGGCGCTGCTGCACCGGGTCGGCCGGGCGATCGGCACCGCCGGGGTCGACATCGTCGCGGCCCGCGTGGCGACGCTGGGCGCGGACGTCGTGGACGTCTTCTACCTGGTCGGCCCCGACGGCGAACCGCTGACCGACGAGCACGCCGCCGCTGTCCGGCTGACCGTGCTCGACGCACTGCCCGTCTAGGCTGACCGGACCACCCGAGCCTGACCGAGGGGCCGCTGCACCGTGTTCGCCACCCTGTCCGACCGTCTCGCCGCGACCTTCAAGGGTCTGCGCGGTCGAGGGCGGCTGTCCGAGGCCGACGTCGACGCCACCGTCCGCGAGATCCGGGTCGCGCTGCTGGAGGCCGACGTCGCCCTGCCGGTCGTGCGCACCTTCTGCGCGACCATCCGCGAGCGCGCGCTGTCCAGCGAGGTGTCGGCGGCGCTGAACCCCGCGCAGCAGGTCGTCAAGATCGTCCACGAGGAACTCGTCGCCGTTCTCGGCGGCCAGACCCGGCGGCTGCGGCTGGCGAAGACACCCCCGACGGTCGTCCTGCTGGCCGGCCTGCAAGGTGCCGGCAAGACCACACTGGCCGGCAAGCTGGCCGCGCACCTGCGGCAGCAGGGCCATACCCCGCTGCTGGTGGCCGCCGACCTGCAGCGGCCGAACGCCGTCGACCAGCTGCGGGTGGTCGGCGAGCGGGCCGGGGTGCCGGTGTTCGCCCCCGAACCGGGCAACGGCGTGGGCGATCCGGTGCGGGTTGCCGGCGACGGCGTCGCGCAGGCGCGGGCCAAGCAGTACGACGTCGTACTGGTCGACACCGCCGGCCGGTTGGCCATCGACGCCGACCTCATGGACCAGCTGCGGCGGGTGCGCGACGCCGTCGTGCCCGACGAGGTGCTGCTCGTCGTCGACGCGATGGTCGGCCAGGACGCCGTGGTCACCGCGCAGGCCTTCGGCGAGCAGGTCGGCTTCGACGGGGTGGTGCTGACCAAGCTCGACGGCGACGCCCGCGGCGGTGCCGCACTGTCGATCGTCAGCGTGACGGGCCGGCCGGTGATGTACGCCTCGACCGGGGAGAAGCTCGACGAGTTCGAGGTCTTCCACCCCGACCGGATGGCGTCCCGCATCCTCGACATGGGCGACGTGCTGTCGCTGATCGAGCAGGCGGAACGCGCGTTCGACGCCGAGCAGGCCGAGCAGATGGCGGCCAAGGTGGCCCGGGGTGACGACTTCACCCTCGAGGACTTCCTCGGCCAGATGCAGGCGGTCAAGAAGATGGGATCGCTGACCAAACTGCTCGGGATGCTGCCGGGGATGGGCGAGATGCGGCAGCAGCTGGACTCGCTGGACGAGCGCGAGATGGACCGCGTCGCGGCGATCATCCAGTCCATGACGCCGGCCGAACGCGCCGACCCCAAACTGCTGAATGCGTCTCGGCGGCAACGGATCGCGCGGGGCTCGGGGACCGAGGTGAGCGACCTGAACCGGCTCGTCGAGCGGTTCGGCGAGGCGCAGAAGATGATGCGGCAGATGCGCGCCGGGGGAGGCATGCCGGGAATGCCCGGGATGCCGGGGCTCCCCGGGATGGGCGGGAAGAAGAGCAAGGGGCGAGCGACTCGGCCGGTCAAACCCAAGAAGGGCCGCAGCGGCAACCCGGCCCGGCGGGCCGAGCAGGAGCGGACCGCCCCCGCGTCGCTGGGCTCGGGAGCAGCCGCGTTCGACCCGGCGGGCTTCGATCCGGCGAGCTTCGATCCGGCGGCCTTCGATCCGGCCAACGGCGGCGGCGCGGGCGAGCAGGTATCGCTGCCGCCGGCGTTGCGAGACCTGCTCGGCAAGGGCGGGGGGGCGGGCTGACAGTCGGCCGCGCCGCCGCGGCCCGCCGGGCTCGGCGTGTCGATCGACCCGGCTCGTCTGGCACAATGCGTCGGTCGATCCGGCGTACGACGGCCCTCTACCCGTCCTCGCCGAGTCCTCTCGGGTCGCCGCGCACCGCACCCCCACGCGTTCGCGCCAGGCCCACCCCCACTCGTCAGGAGACGTCCCACCCGTGTCTGTCAAGATCAAGCTCAAGCGCCTCGGCAAGGTGCGCAACCCGCAGTACCGCGTCGTCGTGGCGGACTCCCGCACCAAGCGGGACGGCCGGGCGATCGAGGAGATCGGCCTCTACCACCCGAAGGAAGAGCCGAGCCTCATCTCGATCGACTCCGCCCGGGTGCAGTACTGGCTGTCGGTCGGCGCTCAGCCGACCGAGCCGGTGCTCGCCCTGCTCAAGGTGACCGGCGACTGGCAGCGCTTCAAGGGCCTGCCCGGCGCGGAGGGCACGCTGCGCGTCGCGGCGCCCCGCACCGACCGGCGCGAGGTGTTCGCTGCCGCGGCCGCGGCAGCGGCGTCGGAGGCCCCCGCTCCCACTACGAAGCGCACCGCACCGGCCAAGGAGGCCGCGGCGAAGGACGACACGTCGGCGGCCGAGTCCGCGCCGGTTGAGCCCGCGGTTGAGTCCGCCCCGGCCGCGACGCAGGCCACCGGCGACGCGACTGCCGCGGCGGACGCGGGTCAGGGCGCCGACGCAGCAGCGCAGACCGCCACGTCCGAGGCCTGAGGTGATCGAGGAAGCGCTCGAACACCTGGTCAAGGGGATCGTCGACCATCCCGACGACGTCCGGGTCCGCGACCGCAACCAGCGGCGTGGCCGATCCCTGGAGGTCCGGGTGCACCCGCAGGACATGGGCCGCGTCATCGGCAAGGCCGGCCGGACCGCGGGCGCGCTGCGTTCCGTGATCGGCGCGCTGCCGGGCGGCCGGGGCCTGCGGGTCGACTTCTACGACTCCAGCGAGCGCTGAGCCGGCACTCGTGCGGCGTGTCGTCGGCCGGATCGGCCGGCCCCATGGGGTCGGCGGCGAGGTCACGGTCGAGGTGCGGACCGATGAGCCGGATCGGCGGTTCACCGCGGGAGCTGTGCTGTACGCCGATCCGCCCGAGCGTGGCCCGCTGACGGTGGGCGGGGCGCGGTGGCACAGCGGACGGCTGCTGCTGACGCTGGACGGCGTGAGCTCGCGAGGCGCGGCGGAGGCGTTGCGGGACACGCTGCTCGAAGTCGAGGTCGAGGCGACCGAACGTCCGGCCGATCCGGAGGAGTACTACGACCACCAGCTCGTCGGGCTCCGCGCGGTGACGGCCAGCGGCGACCCGCTGGGCACCGTCGCCGCCGTGGTGCACCTGCCGGGCCAGGACCTGCTCGCCGTCGACCGCGACAGCGGCGGCGAGGTGCTCATCCCGTTCGTGACGGCGCTGGTCCCCGTGGTGGATCTGGCCGCGGCCACGGTGACCGTCGACGCCCCGCCCGGGCTGCTCGAGACCGGCGAGAGCTGACGTGCGCGTCGACATCGTCACGATCTTCCCGGAGTACCTGCGGCCGTTGGAGTTGTCGCTGGTCGGCAAGGCCCGGGCGGCCGGCCTCGTCGAGGTCGCCGTACACGACCTGCGCGACTTCGCCCACGACCGGCACCGCACCGTCGACGACACCCCGTACGGCGGCGGGCCCGGGATGGTGATGCGGCCCGAACCGTGGGGTGAGGCCCTCGATCACGTGCTGCGAAGCGGCCCGCCGAAAGTCACGCCGGTCCTGGTCGTCCCCACCCCGACCGGTCGGCGGTTCGACCAGCCTCGCGCCACGCAGTACGCCGAGCTGCCGTGGCTGATCGTCGCGTGCGGCCGCTACGAAGGCATCGACCAGCGGGTCGTCGACCACTACGCCGACAGGCTGCGGGTCGACCTGGTCTCGTTGGGCGACTACGTGCTGGCCGGCGGCGAGGTCGCCGCGCTCGCGGTGGTCGAAGCCGCCGTACGGCTGCTGCCCGGGGTGCTCGGCAACGCGGCCAGCGCCGTCGACGACTCCTTCGCCCCCGGACCGATGGCCGGGCTGCTGGAGGGCCCGGTGTACACCAAGCCGCCGTCGTGGCGGGGGCTCACGGTGCCTGACGTGCTGGTCTCCGGGCACCACGGCCGGATCGCGGCGTGGCGGCAGGCGCAGGCACAGGCCCGGACCGCGGCCCGGCAGGGCGAGGCGTCCGAGCCGGACGGGCCCTAGCAGGTTTTCGCCGACAGCGGCCGCTGTGGCACACTGTCGCGGCGCTCGTGCCGGGCGGCCCTGCCACCGGGGGGTCGACGGGTTGTCGCGGCGCCGCCGGGCGGCCGCTGGCCGACCACCGGGATTCGTGCACCATCGATCACGGCCGACCAGTGGCGTCCGTCGGGAGTTCTCATGCACACGCTCGACTCCGTCGACGCCGCCTCGCTGCGCGCCGACCTGCCGTCCTTCCGGCCCGGTGACACCGTCAAGGTCCACGTGAAGGTCGTCGAGGGCAGCCGGTCCCGTATCCAGGTGTTCCAGGGCGTCGTGATCCGCCGCCAGGGCGGCGGCGTCCGCGAGACGTTCACCGTCCGCAAGGTCTCGTTCAACGTCGGCGTCGAGCGGACCTTCCCGCTGCACACCCCGATCATCGAGAAGATCGAGCTGGTCACCCGCGGCGACGTGCGGCGCGCGAAGCTGTACTACCTGCGCGACCTGCGGGGCAAGGCCGCGAAGATCAAGGAGAAGCGGTAGCCGCAGCGCGGCAGCGGCTCGGCCGTCGACGGTTCGGCCCTCGACGGTTCGGGCGTCGACGGCTCTGCCGGCGGCTCGAGGCGTACGGCGGAACGCCGTACGACGGTCGCTCGTTCCCCAGGATGCTCGTGCGTCTCGCCGGCAACACGACCGTGGCGGGCTAGGCTGCGCTGGCCATGGCTGACAGCACGATGGACCCACGACCACGCCGGACGACCGTCCCACGCCGGTGACGTCCCACGACCGCAGGGGGATCGCCGCCACCGTGGCCGACAGCGACACCGATGCCACCGATTCCCGCCGGCGGTTACCGTTCTGGCTGGAACTCCCGCTGCTGCTGGTCCTCGCCTTCGGGCTGGCGTTCCTGGTCAAGACCTTTGTCGTGCAGGCGTTCTACATCCCGTCCGGGTCGATGGAGAACACCCTGCAGGTCGGCGACCGGGTGTTCGTCAACAAGTTCATCTACCACCTGCGGCCGGTGCAGCGCGGTGACGTGGTGGTGTTCGACGGCGCCGACTCCTTCACCCCCGAGGTGATCGTGCCGGAGCCGTCGAACCCGATCTCCGCGCTGTTCCGGGAGATCGGCCGCGCGGTCGGCTTCGCCCCGCCGGACGAGCGCGACTTCATCAAGCGCGTCATCGGCGTCGGTGGCGACCACGTGGTGTGTTGCGACGCCCAGGGCCGCATCACCGTCAACGGCGTCGCGCTGGACGAGTCGTCGTACCTCTATCCCGGCGACGTGCCCAGCGTCGAGCGCTTCGACGTCGTCGTGCCCGCCGGCAAACTGTGGGTCATGGGCGACCACCGATCGGCGTCGTCGGATTCGCGAGCCCACCAGGGCGATCCCGGCGGCGGGTTCGTGCCCGTCGACCAGGTGCTGGGCCGCGCCTTCGTCGTGGTGTGGCCGTGGTCCAACGCCCAGGTGCTGGAAGTCCCGGCCACCTTCGAGCAGCCGGCGCTGACCGCCTCGGCGGGGGGTGCCCCGGCCCGTCCCGCCGGCCCGGGCGGCTGAGGTGTCGCACGCGGCGCCGCCGGCACGCGGCCGGCGTGCCGCGGGCCGGCACGCCGCGCCCCGGTCGTCGCCTGGCCGGCACGCCGGCGGGCGGC
>SCTR01000004.1 GCA_004297305.1 Actinomycetota bacterium | reverse complement strand
GGGTCAGTGGGCCACGCTGCTGAACCAGTCCGCGTTCCCCTACGTGCAGACCTCGAACCCGACGTGGGCCTACAGCGCCCGGGTCGACATGGGTCCGTACAAGACCGCGCTGGGCAAGTAAGAGTTGCAGCTGCAGCCAGCAACGATCTGGCTGGCGGTTCAGAACAATCGACGAGCCGCGACCGACCTGCCCTCGGGCGACCGGTCGCGGCTCGTCCGTTGTGTTGCTCGTCCGTCGACGCCTCATCCGGACCCACGGTGTAGTGCGATCCGGACTCACGGCATTGCGCGCACCGACCGCCAGCGGTCGCGTTCGGTCGATCGCAGGTTGGACATGATTGCATAACGACCCTTGACGTCATCACGCGCGGACGTCTAGTCAGTACCGGACAGGGTCGCCCGACCGGGCGATGTCTCCCCTGCTTCCTCGCACGTCATCTCTCTAGGGAGTTCGTCAGATGACAGAACGTGACTACATGGGGTCTGGTCCGCGGGGGCAACGCGGCCGGTCCCGCCGGCGAGCCACGACGCTGGCCGTCGGGGCATGCGCCACTGTCGTGGGTCTCACCGTGGCCGCATGTGGTAGCAGCAACGATGGAGGCTCGGCGTCGGCGTCGGCGTCGTCCAGTTCGGTGGGGACGTTGAAGTTGGCGATCTCGACGACCGACGCGACGCAGATCCAGCCGTTCATCGCGGCGTACTCGGGCTACTTCAAAGAGTTCGGGCTGGATGCCCAGATCACTCTCACCGGTGCCAACAGTGTGACCTCGGTGACCAGTGGGCAGGCCGATGTGGCGTTCGGCGGGGCGGGTGCTCCGGTGACCGTGCAGCAGCAGGGCAAGGCGACCTCGATCATCTACTGGTCGCTGGGCAACAAGTCGGCCGGGTTCATGATCGGCAAGACCGGCATCAAGTCGATCCAGGACTGCAAGACGGTGATCACCGTGACGCAGGCCGGCTCGCCGTACGCGTGGGCGGTGGCCTACCAGAAGGCCCTCGGGTTGAACTACCAGATCATCGCGCAGAGCGACTCCTCGGTGCCGCCGAACTCGGTCGCGGCGGGGACGCAGGACTGTGCGATCAGCACCTACAGCAACATGAACGGTCCGGTGGCGGCGGGCAAGGCGACGTACATCATTGACCCGCGCAACGCCAGCAGCCTGCCGGGTCCGCTGCAGCCGTTGAACTTCGCCGACACCCAGATCTGGGGCATGACGGACAACCTGAACTCGAAGACCCCGCAGCTGGTGGCGTTCGTGAAGGGCATGGACAAGGCGCTGCAGAAGATGAATTCGTCGACCCCCGAGCAGCTGGCCGATCTGCTGTTGACGTCGCCGGACTGGAAGACCTACACCCGCGACCAGCTGGCCGGGCTGATCAAGGAAGTTCGGTTCGGCTTCGCTCCGGAGAGCGGGTTCGTGTCCGAGCAGATGTGGGGTCAGTGGGCGAAGCTGCTGAACCAGTCGGCGTTCCCCTATGTCCAAACAACCGATCCCACGTGGTCGTACAACTCGCGGGTGAACATGGGCCCGTACAAGACGGCCCTGGGCAAGTAGGAGCGGCAGTTCAGAACCATCGACGAGCCGCGACCGGCCCGCCCGCGGGCGACCGGTCGCGGCTCGGTCAGTTCCCGTTCAGGTAGGCGGCTAGGTGCTGGCCGGTGAGGGTGGCGCCGGTGGCCACCAGGTCGGCGGGCGGCCCGGAGTAGACGATGCGGCCGCCGTCGTGACCGGCACCAGGTCCCAGGTCGATGAGCCAGTCGGCGTGGGCCATGACGGCCTGGTGATGCTCGATGACGATCACCGATCGACCGGCGTCCACGAGCCTGTCGAGCAGGGCCAGCAGCTGTTCGACATCGGCCAGGTGCAGGCCGGTGGTGGGCTCGTCCAGGACGAACACCGCGCCGCTGTCACCGAGCTGGGTCGCCAGTTTCAGTCGCTGCCGCTCACCGCCGGACAGCGTCGTCAGCGGCTGGCCGAGGGTGAGGTAGCCCAGCCCGACGTCGGCGAGCCGGTCGAGAATCGTGTGCGCGGCCGGGGTACGCGCCGGCCCGGTGCCGAAGAACGTCTCGGCCTCGGCGACCGGCATCGCAAGCACTTCGCTGATGTCCTTGCCCCCCAAGGTGTATGTCAGCACCTCCGCCTGAAAGCGTTTGCCTTCGCACTCCTCGCACAGCGTCGCGACGCCGGCCATCATGGCGAGGTCGGTGTAGATCACGCCGGCGCCGTTGCAGGTCGGGCAAGCCCCTTCGGAGTTCGCGCTGAAAAAGGCGGGCTTCACCCCGTTCGCCTTCGCGAAGGCCTTCCGGATCGGGTCGAGCAGCCCGGTGTACGTGGCCGGGTTGCTGCGCCGCGAGCCGCGGATCGCCCCTTGGTCGATCGACACCACGTCGTCACGACCGGTGACCGAGCCGTGGATCAGCGAACTCTTCCCCGACCCGGCGACGCCGGTCACGACGACCAGCACTCCCAACGGGATGTCGACGTCGACATCGCGGAGGTTGTGAGTGGTAGCGCCGCGAACCTCCAGCACACCGGTCGGCGTCCGCACCGTCGCCTTCAGTGCCGTCCGGTCGTGCAGGTGGCGGCCGGTGAGCGTGTCGCTGGCCCGCAGTTCCGCCACCGAGCCTTCGAACACGATCATCCCGCCGGCGGCGCCCGCTCCCGGTCCGAGGTCGACGACGTGATCGCCGATCTCGATCGCCTCCGGTTTGTGCTCCACCACCAGCACGGTGTTGCCCTTGTCTCGCAACTGCAGCAGCAGGCTGTTCATGCGGGCGATGTCGTGCGGATGCAACCCGATCGTGGGCTCGTCGAACACGTAGGTCACATCGGTGAGCGACGAGCCCAGTTGCCGGATCATCTTGGTGCGCTGCGCCTCACCACCTGACAGCGAGCCCGACGGTCGCTCGAGCGACAGGTAGCCCAGGCCGATCTCCACGAACGAGTCCAGGGTGCGTTGCAGGGTCGCCAGCAGGGGAGCGACGGACGGTTCGTCGAGGCCGGTCAGCCATTGCGCGAGGTCCGAGATCTGCATCGCGCAGGCATCGGCGATGCTGATTCCGTCGATCTTGGACGATCGGGCCGCTGCCGAGAGCCGAGTCCCCTGACATTCCGGGCACTGCGTGAACGTCACCGCGCGTTCCACGAAGGCGCGGATGTGGGGCTGGAGGGCGTCGACATCCTTGGACAGGAACGACTTCTGCAGCTGCGGGATCAGGCCCACGTAGGTCAGGTTGATTCCGTCGACCTTGATCTTGGTCGGTTCCCGGTAGAGCAGATCGTTGAGTTCTCGCTTGGAGTAGCGGCGGATCGGCTTGTCCGGGTCGAAGAAGCCGCAACCCCGGAAGATGCGGCCGTACCAGCCGTCCATGCTGTATCCGGGGATGGTCAGCGCACCGTCGTTGAGCGACTTGCTGTCGTCGTACAGCGCGGTGAGGTCGATGTCGTTGACCGAACCCCGACCCTCGCACCGCGGGCACATGCCGCCGGTGATGCTGAAGCTGCGGCGCTCCTTCACCGTCTGGCCGGCACGTTCGATCGACACCGCGCCCGCGCCACTGATCGACGCCACGTTGAACGAATAGGCCTGCGGCGAACCGATGTGGGGCTTGCCGAGCCGGCTGAACAGGATCCGCAGCATGGCGTTCGCGTCGGTGACCGTCCCGACGGTCGAGCGGAGGTTGGCGCCCATCCGTTCCTGGTCGACGATGATCGCGGTGGTGAGCCCGTCGAGGACATCGACATCGGGCCGGCCCAGTGCCGGCATGAAACCCTGGACGAAGGCGCTGTAGGTCTCGTTGATCAGCCGCTGTGACTCCGCGGCGATGGTCCCGAACACCAAGGAACTCTTGCCCGAGCCCGACACTCCGGTGAACACCGTCAGTCGTCGCTTGGGGATCACGACGCTGACGTCCTTGAGGTTGTTCACGCGGGCGCCCTGCACGCGGATCAAGTCGTGGCTGTCCGCCGGGCTGCCGCTGGCCGTGCCCGGCGACGGACTGCTGGGCTTCCCCATGATTCTCCCTGCGTCAGAACGGGTACGGCGTACCGAAGTCGCGACGGAGGAACGGTCCGACGGGTCCGGTGGATCCGCACTCTAACCCGCTCGACGCACCACGTTGCCCGGGACGGCGTCAGGCGCACGCTGCCGCCGTCCGGGCAAGCACGATGGCGGCGACGATGAGGGCGGCCAATTGCAACCAGTTCACAGTTTCTCCAACGAGAACGCGACGGCGATGACGGCGGCGGCCAGCGCGACGATGAGGCCGAGAGCGGCAAGGTCAGCCATGGCTGGGTCCTCCGTGGTGGTGACGTGACGAAGCCGACGGGCCGCAGGCGTGCTTGTCCCGATGGCGGCCGATGACCGGGGTGCGGTGGGAGCGACGAGCGGGGGTGGTCGGCGGCGGACGAGGTCACGCCGCGCGGTGGACTGCTGGGGTATCGGTCGGGCACACGCCGATCGAACCGCTGCCCGGCCGGCGTCAGCCGATCCTTGACGGACCCCTGACGGCCGCCACATCGATCTTTACGCCGCCTTGACTGCTGGCGGGGTGTCGGGGAGGACCGGCGCGCCGCGAGGGGAGATCCGTAGCGGATCTCCCCTCGCGGCGGGATTCCCTCGTACCGGTCGGGGTGGCGGGATTCGAACCCACGGCCTCTTCGTCCCGAACGAAGCGCGCTACCAAGCTGCGCCACACCCCGGCAAACCCGGGGGAGTCTAGCCCAGCCCAATGGCGGCCCGATCACGGCTAGCCGGCGCCCGCCGGTCGGCCGGCACCGCGGTCAGGACGTGGCCGCGGTCAGCCGGATCCAGCGGTCAGGACGTGGCCGGAACGAGCGTGAGCAGGGTCGCTTCCGGGGGGCAGGCGAAGCGGACCGGGGCGTACGGCGACGTCCCGAGCCCGGCCGAGACGTGGAGGAAGGCGCCACGGCCGTCGACACCGCCCAGGGCCGGGTCGTCGAGCCCGGGGATCCCAGGCTCGAACGGCTTCGGGTGGCGCGACAGCCCGCGAGCGCGGTGCCGGTCGATGTCGCAGTTGGTCACCAGGGCGCCGTAGCCGGGTAGCCGGAGCTGACCGCCGTGGGTATGTCCGGCCAGGACCAGGGACGCGCCGTCGGCCGCCATCGCGTCGAGCACCCGCAGGTACGGCGCGTGGGCGACGCCGAGCGCGAGGTCGGCGGCCGGATCGAACGGGCCGGCGACCTCGTCGTAGCGATCGCGGCGGATGTGGGGATCGTCGACGCCGCGGATGTCGATGGCCCGCCCGGCGGCGAGCAGGACGCCGTGGGCGTTGGACAGGTCGAGCCAACCGGCTGCGGTGAGGCCGGCGACGAGGTCCGGCCACGGCAGCGGCGGGCGGCTCGGCGGCGGTGCCGAGGACGGACCGAGCAGGTACCGCGCCGGGTTGCCCCGGGCCGGGGCGAAGTAGTCGTTGCTGCCCAGGACGAAGGCGCCCGGCAGCCCGAGCAGCGGCTCGAGGGCGTCCAGGACGTGCGGGACGGCGTCGAGGTGCGCCAGGAAGTCGCCGGTCACGATCACTGCATCCGGTTGCAGCGCAGCCAATCCGGCGACCCAGGTCCGCTTGTCCTGCTGGTCGGGGGTCAGGTGCAGGTCGGACAGGTGCAGGATCGCCAGCGGTGGCTGCCCCGGCCGCAGCACCGGGACTGTGGACTGCCGCAGCCGGTAGGAGCGCGCTTCGAGCAACGAGTAGCCCAGGCCCGCTGCCGCGCCGGCGACCAGCGCTGCCGCGCCGAGGGCGGTCCTGGTGGGGAAAGGCACCGGCCCATGCTCGCACGCGGCTGCCAGGATGCGGCCATGAGCGACACCCGGCCGGCAGGCCTCAAGGCGCAGCTGCGATCGGATCTGACCGAGGCGATCCGCAGTCGGGACGAGTTGCGGTCAGCGACGCTGCGGATGGTGCTGGCGGCTCTCACCACCGAGGAGGTCGCCGGCAAGACGGCGCGAGAACTGTCCGACGCCGACGTCGTGACGGTGCTGGGTCGGGAGGCGCGCAAACGCCGCGAGGCCGCTACGGCGTACGACGAGGCCGCGCGACCGGAACTCGCCGCCCGGGAACGCGCCGAACTCGGGATGATCGAGGGTTATCTGCCGGCACAGCTGACCGATGCCGAACTCGCGTCGATCATCGAAGCGGCTGTGGCCACGGTACGCGGGACCGGGCAGGACGGCCCGGGTGCGATGGGCGCGGTGATGAAGCTGGTGCAGCCAAAGGTCGCCGGTCGGGCGGACGGCGGCCGGGTCGCCGCCGACGTACGGCGCCTGCTGTCGTCCTGACTCAGCCCGACGGCGCTGGCGCCGGCCCGGGTGTCGCGCCCGGCGCCTGCCCGGGTGTCGCGCCCGGCGTCGGGCCAGGCGTTGCCCCGGGAGTGGTCGGCGCGTTCGGGTCAGTCGGCGTGTTCGGATCGGTTGGGGGCGCGACCTTCGGCGGCGGCGGCGGGGTATCCGTTGCCGCCTGCAGGCCCCAGGACGATTCCAGGTCGAACCGGGTTTCCGGCGTACCGTCCAGGGCTCCCAGCATGGCCTGCTTCCAGATCGGCCCGGGCAGCGTGGAACCGAAGACCTGGTCGTAGTACCGGCCGTTGATCGTCACGTTTTTCATCGGGTAGCGGAAGCCGCCGCGGGGGTCGCCGACCCACACCGCGGTGGCCAGATCCGGGGTGTAGCCGGCGAACCAGACCGCTGCGGACTCGTTGGTGGTCCCCGTCTTGCCCGCCGCCGGGCGGCCCAGCGACATCGCCTGCCCGGTGCGGCCGCCGATGTAACCGTCGACGACTCCGGTGAGCAGCGCGGTCACGCTGTCCGCGACATTGCGGTCGACGACCCGTTTGCACTGGGGGCCGGGCAGATCCAGTTTCTTCCCGTCCCGGTCGGTGATGTTCATGATCGGTGTCGGCTTGCAGTAGACGCCGTGGTTGGCGAACGCGGCGTACGCGCCGGCCATCGCCAGCGGGGTGACCTCGTTGGTGCCGAGCGTGAACGACGGGACGCGGTTGAGGGGCTTGCCGTTGCCGAGGGTCACGCCCATCTGCTCGGCGATCTCTGCCGGACGGCACAACCCGGTGCGCTGTTCCAGCGCGAGGAAGTAGGTGTTGACCGAGAAGGCCGTCCCTTGGCGCATATCGAAGGTGCCCGAGCGCGTCGAGTTTCGCGCGGTGTATGTCGGGAACTTGGTGTTGGCGTCGCAACTACGGAAGTCGCTGAAGGTCCCGACCTGGGGCGACGCGATCGGCTCGAACGGCGAAATGCCCTGTTCCAGCGCGGCGGCGAGCACGAACACCTTGAACGTCGACCCCGCCTGCATCCCCTGGGTGCCGCCGTGCGCGACGTCGGCGGTGTAGTTGTACGTCGTGTTGCCCGCGCCCTTCGTCCCCCAATCGCGGTTCTCCGCCATGGCGACGATCCGGCCGGTCCCCGGCTGCACCATCGCGATCGCCGTCGCCCGCTTGCTCTTGTCCTTCGGCGGGATGTACGACCTGACAGCCTGGTCGGCCGCTGCCTGCGCCTTCGGGTCGATCGACGTCCGGATGACCAGCCCGCCGCGTCGCAGCAGCGCTTCCCGCTCCGCCTGGGTGGCACCGAAGGCCGGGTCGGTCCTGATGGTCTGGATCACGTAGTCGCAGAAGAACGGGGCGCTCGACGTCGTGCAGCCGTTGCTGACCGTGGACGGCTTCATCAGCGACGCCATCGGAATGGCGGTCGCCGCTGCCGCCTCCGGCGCGGTGACGTAGCCCTGCTCGAGCATCACCTTGAGCACCACGTCGCGCCTGATCTGGGATTGACCGGGGTTGCGGGTCGGGTCGTACGCCGTGGGGTTCTGCACCAAACCGGCCAGCGTGGCGGCCTGGCTGAGGTTCAGGTCCTTCGCCGAGATGCTGAAGTAGCGGCGGGCCGCGGCTTCGACGCCGTACGCACCGGCCCCGAAGTACGCGATATTGAGGTAGCGCTCGAGAATCTCGGCCTTGCTGAAGCGCTTCTCCATCGCCAGGGCGTAGCGCATCTCCTGCAGCTTGCGCGCCGCCGACTGCACCGTGGCCTGGGCGGCTTCTTCCGGGGTGTCGGCGCTGTTGATCAGGACGTTGCGGACGTACTGCATCGTCAGGGTCGAGGAGCCCTGCTGGACGCCACCGGCGCTGGCGTTGGTCACCAACGCGCGCAGGGTCCCGCGCACGTCGACGCCGTTGTGCTCCAGGAAACGGGAGTCCTCCACCGCGACGATCGCTTCCCGCATGATCGGAGCGACGTCGGCCAGCGGCACCTCGACACGGTTCTGGTAATAGACGGTGGCGAGGGACGATCCGTCGGAGGCGAGGATCTCGGTGCGCTGCGGCAGCGGCGGCGTCTCCAGCTGCGAGGGCAGGTTCTCGAAGCCGTCGACCGCGCTGCGCGCCGCGACTCCTGCTCCGCCGACCAGCGGCAGCGCCATCCCGGCGGCGACGAGCCCGGCGATGACGGCGACGACGACGAACAGGACCAAGCGGGCCGCGATGCCCGCCGGGTTCCGCCGCCGCCGCATATCGCTCGGGGGAAGCACGGCCATGGGACGTCCAGGGTAGGCCGAGACGTTCCGTCCTGGCGTGCTGCGCGTGCTGCGCGGAGCGTCGTGGCGAGGCTCACACCGTCCCCGGGGCGCGTTCACACGTTGGTTACTCCGCCGTAAGGCTGGCGAATACTGCCGTCTGTACGTTCCAGATCACCGGCCGTAAGGTCGCAACACACGCCAGACCGGGAAGACCGGCCGCCGTCAGGTGATCCGGTCGCCACCGGTCCCGATGGGGGGAGGCGCTCCCGATGACCTGGACGCACGACTGGGCGAGCCGCGCGGCATGCCGGTCGACTGACCCTGATTCGCTGTTCGTGCAAGGCGCAGCCCAGAACCGCGCCAAGGCGGTCTGCATGGGGTGTGCGGTCCGGACGGAGTGCCTGGCTGACGCCCTGGACAACCGGGTCGAGTTCGGCGTCTGGGGCGGCATGACCGAGCGAGAGCGCCGTGCGCTGCTGCGGCGCCGCCCGCAGGTCACCTCGTGGGAACGGTTGCTGACGACCGCCCGTGACGAGTACGAGCGGCACACCCTGCCCGAACCGGGCCGCAAGGCCTCCTGACCCGGGGCGGCCTTCTCGGGCCCGGGCAGCTTCCGTCCGGACCTGTCGCCGTCGTCCCGCGGTGCTACCGCAAGAGCGCGGAACCGGGTCCGGGTAGCAGCCCTTCGGGTGGCACCGCGGCAAAGCCCGCGGCGGTCGAGTGGTGCGTCAGGGCGCGGTGGTGGCCAGCGCAGCACCGATGGTGCGCAGGCCTTCGAGGTCGTGGACGTCCCGGGCGAGCATGGGGACGGCAACCACCGGGACCTTGGGGTGGGCGGCGGTGAATCGCTCAGCCAGATGGCGCTGGCGGGCGGCGGCCGTGACGCGATCGGCGTGCAGCCGCAGTAGCGCCGCGGTCTCCGGGTGGCTGGCGTCCTCGTCGAGGCGGTCGGCCGCCGCCAGCGCCTGTTCGGCGCTCAGCAGGGGTGCTCGTACTTCACAGACCCGGTTCAGCACCAGCCCGGCGACCGGCATGTGCTCGGTGGCGAGCCGTTCCACGAAGTACGTCGCCTCCCGCAGCGCATCGCGTTCCGGGGCCGCCACGACCAGGAACGACGTACCGGAGTCCTGCAACAGCCGGTACGTCGCGTCCGCGCGCTCCCGGAACCCGCCGAACACCGTGTCGAAGGCGGCGACGAACAACTGAATGTCCCGCAGGACCTGGGCGCCCAGGATCTTGCCCAGCACGTTCGTGACGATCCCGAAGCCGGCCGCGACGACCTTGCCGATGCCGCGGACCGCCCCCTTGCCCGGCGCGACCAGCAAGCGCATCAGACGGCCGTCGAGGAACGACCCGAGACGGTCGGGGGCGTCCAGGAAGTCCAGGGCCGACCGGGCCGGCGGGGTGTCGACGACGATGAGATCCCAGGTCCCGTCCGCGTCGGCTCGGGTACGCAACTGGCCGAGTTTCTCCATCGCCATGTATTCCTGCGTGCCGGCGAACGAGCTGGACATGGCTTGGTAGAAGGGGTTTGCCAGGATCTGTGCGGCTCGGTCCGGCTCGGCGTGGGCCTCCACGACCTCGTCGAAGGTCCGCTTCATATCGAGCATCATCGCGTCGAGCGATCCACCGGAACCGTTGTCCGGCAAGGCGACGCGGCGGGGGACGTTGTCCAGCTCGGTGAGCCCCAGCGACTGCGCCAGGCGGCGGGCGGGGTCGATGGTGAGCACGACGACCCGGCGACCCCGTTCCGCGGCGCGCAGCGCCAGCGCGGCCGCCGTCGTCGTCTTGCCGACTCCGCCACTGCCGCAACACACGACGGTCCGGGTTGACCGCTCCGCCAGCAGGGCGTCGACGTCGACCAGGGCGGCGTCCGGTGCGACCGCAGCGGTCAGTGCGCTCATGTCATGCCCTGCGCGGACAGCCGGTTCGCCAGCGTGTACAAGGCCCCGAGGTCGACGTTGGTCACTTCGGGCAACTCGTACACCGGGGTCCCGGCCGCCACGACCCGGGCCCGTTCCTGCGCCTGCAACAGCAGCCGGTCGGCATGGTCGGCGGCCTCGGCGACCAGAGCGTCGATCGTCTCCGCCGCCGCCCGGCGGCCGCCGAGCCCGGCAGCGGCGACCCCGGCGGCGACCAGCGAGCCGTCCAGTGCCCCGTCGAGCGTCTGCGGGCTCAACACGGAGGCGCGGACCTGATTGATCACCACCGCGCCGACCGGCAGCCCGGTGGCGCGCAGTTCGTCGATGCCGTCGAGGGTTTCCTGGACCGGCATCTCCTCCAGCAACGTGACGAGGTGCACGGCGGTTCGCGGCGATCGCATGACGGCCATGACTGCCTCCGCCTGGGTATGGATCGGCCCGACCTTCGCCAGGCCCGCGACCGCCGTATTGACATTGAGGAACCGGGTGATCCGGCCGGTGGGCGGGGCGTCGAGGACTACCGCGTCGTACGCCGGTACACCATGGTCACGCCGCTTGACCGCTTCGATCGCCTTGCCGGTGAGCAGGACGTCGCGGATCCCGGGCGCGACGGTGGTCGCGAAGTCGATGGCCCCCAGCTTCTTCAGCATCCCGCCGGCACGCCGCAGGTTGTAGAACATCTCGAGGTAGTCCATCAGCGCCGCTTCGGGGTCGACCGCCAAGGCCAGCACCTCGCCGCCGCCGGGGGCGACCGCCACGCGGCGTTCGTCGTACGGCAACGGCGGGCAGTCGAACAGCTGCGCGAGGCCCTGCCGGCCTTCGACCTCCATCAGCAGGACCCGGCGGTTGCCCTCGGCCAGGGCCAGCGCCAGGGCCGCGGCGACGGTGGTCTTGCCCGTCCCGCCCTTGCCGGTGACCACGTGCAGTCGCACGCCCGGCCAGTCGCCTCCGGACGAACCCTGACGACCGGACGAGCCCTGACGACCTGTCACCGGTCGAGCGTAGCCCGGTGGCCTGCCACCCGCCCCGTCGTCGGGCTGCCCCGGACCGACCACGGCCGTCACGCCGCCAACTAGGGTGCCGCTCATGACGACCTGGGAGTACGCCACCGCTCCGCTGCTGGTCCACGCGACGCAGCAGATCCTCAACAACTGGGGCCAGGACGGCTGGGAACTGGTCCAGGTCGTGCCCGGCCCGACCGCCGAACAACTGGTCGCCTACTTCAAGCGCCCGACGGCCTGACGCGATGGGAACCGTCGCGGCGCGACTGGCGGAGCTCGGCCTGCGGCTGCCACCGGTCGCCGCGGCACTCTCCGCGTACGTGCCGGCGGTCCGGACCGGCAACTACGTCCACACCGCCGGACAGCTCCCGCTGGTCGACGGCGACCTGCTGGCGACCGGCCGGGTCGGCGCCGGCGTGGACCCGGCGACGGCGACCGCCTGCGCCCGGATCTGCGCGCTCAACGGATTGGCGGCGGTGGCCTCCGTGGTCGACCTGGACGAGGTCGTCCGGGTGGTCAAGGTGGTCGGTTTCGTCTCCAGCGCAGCCGATTTCACTGGACAGTCGGCCGTGATCGATGGCGCGAGCACGCTGTTGGGCGAGGTGTTCGGTACGGCGGGCCAGCACGCCCGCAGCGCCGTCGGGGTCGCCGTACTGCCGCGCGATGCTCCCGTCGAGGTCGAACTGCTGGTCGAGGTGGCGGCCGGAGCGTGACCGCGCCGCGGCTACCGGGCCGGACCGGCAACCCGGAGCGCGACCGCCGGGCCCGGGCGATCGCGTTGGGCGACGCTGCTGCGTGGACGCCGCCGGAGGTCCGCGACGCCGCGACGGTCATCCTGCTGCGGGACTCGCCCGACGGCCCGCAGGTCCATCTGCAGCGCCGGGCGGCTGCGCTGTCCTTCGCCTCGGGCATGCACGTCTTCCCGGGCGGCCGGGTGGACGCCGCCGACTACGAGCCCGCCGTGCCGTGGCGGGCGTCGCCGGGGTCGTCGCTGCCTCAGCCGGCCCTGCGGCGGACGACGGCCGAGGCGCTCATCGTGGCCGGCATCCGCGAGACGTACGAGGAGATCGGGGTGCTGCTCGCGGTCGATCCCTCCGGTCGGGCTCCGGCCACCGACGACGCGACGTGGCTGCGGGACCGGCTGGCGCTGGTACGCGGGGAACTGGGTTTCGCGGAGTTCCTCACCGCACGGGGGTTGCTGATCGACCCGGCGTCGGTCGCGATGTGGTCGCACTGGGTTTCCCCGGCGACCGAGAGCCGCCGCTACGACACGCGCTTCTTCGTTGCCGAAGTTCCTGCCGGACAGGCGGATTCCGAACTCGTCATGGACCACCACGACGACACGGTCCTGGTGGCCGAGTCCGAGGGGCAGCAGTGGCTGCGCCCGGCCGATGCGCTGGCCGAAGCGGCGGCGGGCTCGCTGCCGTTGCTGCGGCCGACCGCGCAGACGCTGGCGACGCTGGTGGGTTTCGACAGCGTGGCGGACGTCCGACACGCTGCGGTGCATCGGGAAGTACGTCCCCGGATGGGCCATCCGGTGGCGATCGACGGTGACCGGGTGGTGTGGGCGGAAGTGGACGCCTATACCGGCGAGACGATCGGTGCCTTCGACATCGCCGTACCGCCGAGCGAGGTCGACGGTATGACGGAGCGCGGCGAGCCTGACGGTATGACGGAGCGCGGCGAGCCCGACGGTATGACGGAGGTGAGCGACCCGTGAGCACCGCCCTGCCGGTCCTGGGGTCGGCCGAACCGTGGTCGGGCGGGCAGGTCAGCGCATACGCGACGTGTGTGCTGGCACCCAACCCGGGCGTGATGACGCTCGACGGGACCAACACCTGGATCCTGCACGAGCCCAACGGTTCCGCCGCGGTGCTGGTGGATCCGGGGCCGGACGATCCCGAGCACTTCCGTGCCGTGGACGACGCGTTGCGGGCCCTGGACCTGCACGTCGGCATGGTCGTGTTGACGCACCGCCACCTGGACCACTCCGCGGGTGCGGCCGCGTTCGCCGGCCGCCACGGTGCCGGGGTGCGGGCGCTCGACCCGGCGTGGCGACTCGGCGACGAGGGGCTGAGCGGCGGCGACGTACTCGCGGTCGGCGGCCTGGAACTGCACGTGGTCGGGACGCCGGGCCACTCGTCGGACTCGGTCAGCCTGTGGTTGCCGGCCGACGACGCGGTGCTGACCGGCGACACCGTGCTCGGCCGGGGCACGACGGTCGTCGCCCATCCGGACGGTGACCTCGCCGAGTACCTGGCGTCGTTGCACCGGTTGCGCGACCTCGCCGCCGAGCACGGGCTGCGCCGGGTGCTGCCGGGGCACGGTCCGGCGCTGCCGGACCCGGTCACCTTGCTGGACGACTACCTGGCGCATCGTGCCGCGCGGCTGGACCAGGTCCGCGCCGCGGTCGCCGCCGGAGCGCAGTCCGCCGCGGACGTCGTCAGCGTGGTGTACGCCGACGTACCCCGGGCGGCGTGGCCCGCGGCGACGCAGTCCGTGCAGGCACAGCTGGACTACTTGCGCGCGACCGAATCCTGACGCGCCCCGGCCGGTCCTGGTCCACGCCTCAGCGGGACCGGCGTTCGAGCCGCTCCAGGTCCAGCAGGAGAACCGAGCGGGACTCCAGCCGGATCCAGCCGCGCTGGGCGAAGTCGGCCAGGGCCTTGTTCACCGTCTCGCGTGACGCTCCGACGAGCTGGGCGAGTTCCTCCTGCGTCATGTCGTGGGTGACCTGCAGGCCGTCGGTGGTCACCTCACCGAAGCGGTCGCCGAGGTCGAGCAGGGCCTTGGCCACGCGGCCGGGGACGTCGGAGAAGACCAGGTCGCTCATCGCCTCGTTGGTCCGCCGCATCCGGCGTGCCAGCGCCTGCAGCAGTGCCTCGGCGACCTCCGGGCGGCCGCTGAGCCAGGGCCGCAACTGTGGTTGCCCCAGCCCGAGGACGACGGCGTCGGTGAGCGCGGTGGCCGTGGCGGTGCGCAGGCCCGGGTCGAAGAGGCTGAGTTCGCCGCACATCTCGCCGGGACCCAGCACGGCCAGCAGCGATTCGCGGCCGTCCGCGGACGTCGTGCCGAGCTTCACCTTGCCCTCGGAGATCACGTACAGCCGGTCGCCCGGCTCACCCTCGGCGAAGATGATGCCGCCACGGGCGATGGGGGTCTCCTGCATCGTGGCGCGCAGCGAGTCCGCGGCCTCCGGGTCAAGCGCGGCGAACAGGGGTGCCGCCCTCAGCGCATCGTCCACCGGTCCTCCTCGATCGTCCGCGCACAGTGTGACGTACGTGGCCGATCGGTGGCGGAGGGCTACCCGGCGGGTGTGCCGGCGAGTCGGTGCGGTAGCCGGCCGGCTGCCGGCGGACGCTGTGGCCCCGCGGTGCCCGGTGGCTACTCGGGTTCGGTGGGCAGGGCGGTCAGGGCGAGGATCGGGTTCTCCCGGTACCGGGCGATGAGTTCCGCGGTGACGGCGTCCTGGCGACGGAACAGCTCGCTGCGGTACGTCGACAGCCGGTGTTCGGCGTCGGTCATCTCCGCCGCAAGCTGCCGTACCGCCACCTCGTCGTCGGGGTCGATGATCCGGCTCCACAATTCGGCGAGATCGTCCATCGGCGGCAGGCCCTCGACGGCCTCGACGCTGACGTGGGCGAGCCGGCGGTGTGAGCCCTGGGCGTCGGTCAGCGCGGTACGCAGGTCGGTCACCGGATCGTGCGACCCGATCCCGGCCCGCAACAGGTCCAGCCGTGCCTGGATGATCCGGCGCCAGTAGGAGACCCGGGTCTCCTCCTCGGCGATGGTCTGCCGCATGGTGCGCAGGTCGGCCAACGCGTACGTGTCGAAGGCGGCATCCCGGCGCGGCGGCGGTGCGGCCAGCCGCTGCCGCTTGCGCTCGGCACGCCGAGCGGCGGCGGCGGCATCGACGGGGCGCGCGATCGATCGCGCCGCCCTGCCTGTCGCTGCCATCGCCACCTCCTCACCTGTCCGGCCGCACCGCTGTCCCGTCCGGACCGTGTCCGTGACGGTGGCTCGTCGGGGACCTGTCCTGTCGGAAGCGCTGTCCCGTCGACATCACCGCCTGTGGGGGACATCGGCCGACGGCGGAAATTGCTTGAGCGCAGCGTGGTCGCTGAGCGGGTACGGCGGTGTCCGGCGGTCGCCGTACCCTCGTCAGGTGACCGCCCCCGACCGTCCGGCGCCCTCGACGGCACTGGTGCGGCGCGCCCGCCGGACGTACCGGGTGCTCGCGCAGACCTATCCCGACGCGCATTGCGAGCTGGACTTCGGCTCGCCGCTGGAGCTCCTGGTCGCCACGGTGCTGTCGGCGCAGAGCACCGACAAGCGGGTGAACCTGGTCACGCCGGCGCTGTTCGCGCGCTACCCGGACGCAGCGGCGTACGCGGCAGCCGACCGGGCCGAGATGGAGGACCTGATCCGGTCGACCGGGTTCTTCCGGGCGAAGACCACGAGCCTGATCGGGCTGGCGCAGGCCATCTGCGAGCGTTTCGACGGGCAGGTCCCCGGCCGGCTCGAGCAGCTGGTCACGTTGCCCGGCGTCGGTCGCAAGACGGCCAACGTCGTGCTGGGCAACGCGTTCGGGGTGCCGGGGATCACTGTTGACACCCACGTCGGCCGGCTGTCACGTCGGCTCGGCTGGACGGAGGAAACCGACCCGGTACGGGTCGAGACCGAGCTCGGTGCGCTGTTCGCCCGGCGGGACTGGACGATGCTGTCGCACACGTTGATCTTCCACGGCCGCCGCCGCTGCCATGCTCGTAAGCCGGCGTGCGGTGCCTGCCCGGTCGTCCGCTGGTGTCCGTCGTACGGCGCCGGACCCACCGATGCCGTCCTCGCCGAGCGGCTGGTCCGTGACGTCGAGGACGGGCCGGCGTGACGGCACGGCCGGGCCGATCCCGGGTCGACGTCGGGCCGCGCCGATCCCGGGTCGGCCTCGGGCCACGCCGGGGCGGCGCGACCGTGGGGCTGCGCCGGGGCCGGTCCTGGGCTGCCCGCGTCGGTGCGGCAGCTGTGGTGGCCGGGTGCCTGGTCGTGGTGGCCGGCTGCGGCGCCGGCCCCGTCGACGCACGTGCCGCTGCCGGGAGCCGGCTGACGCCGTCGCCGGCTGGCAGTTCGGCCGACCCGGGCAGGTCCGTACCGGATCCAGCCGACGACGCGCAGACCAACCAGCTGCGAGCCGCGTCCGCACTCCGGCCGTGTCCGACCGGCCCCGTGACGTCGGGTCCCGCTGCTTCCGGAACGGCGGCGTCCGGCCCCGCCGCGTCCGGGTCGGCGGGGGGCGTGCCCGCCGCGGCCGGCTCCGCGGCGGCCGGACCTGCGGGGGGCGTGCTGCCCGCGGTGACGTTGCCGTGTCTCGGTCGCGGCGGTGCCGTGGAGTTGGCCGCGCTTCGCGGGACGCCGCTGGTGGTAACGCTGTGGAACTCGTCGTGCGGGCCGTGCCGGGCAGAGCTGCCGCTGTTCGACGGCTTCGCGCAGGCGACCGGGTCCCGGCTGGTCGTCCTCGGCATCAATGCCGACGAGCCGGCCGGCGATGGTCTGTCGTACGCCGCCAGCCTGGGGCTCACCTTCCCGTCGCTCAGCGATCCTGACAACGTGACGCGGCCCCTGCTGGGCTGGATCGGCTTGCCGGTCACGTACTTCTACCGGTCCGACGGGTCGCTGGCCGGCCAGCACATCGGCGAGATCACCGACCGCGCCATGCTCGCCAGCCTGGTCGCCCGGCAGCTCGGCGTCAGCGTGCCGGCGTGACTGCGATGTCGTGGCCGGGGGCGCTGCCCCACGACGACCCGGACCGCGGCTGGGTCGCGCCGGGGGCACGGCAGCGGGTACCCGACTGGTTCCTGCCGCTGCTCGACGTCGCCGATCAGGTGACGGCCGCGGATCTGGCGTTGCACTCCTGGACCGCGGCCAGCCGGCAGGGCGCGGTGCTGATCCTGGTCGGTGACGGTCCTGCCGGGCCGGACGTGTTGCTGCTGCAGCGAGCCGCGACGATGCGCACCCATGCCGGCCAGCCCGCCTTCCCGGGCGGGGCGATGGATCCCGACGACGACGGGGTCATCGCGACGGCACTGCGGGAAGCGGTCGAGGAGACCGGTCTGGAACCGGCGGGCGTCGACGTCGTGGCGACGTTGCCGCAGCTGTACCTGCCGCCGTCGAGTTTCGTGGTGATCCCGGTCCTGGCCTGGTGGCGCGACCCCTCACCGATCCGGGCGGCGAGCGCGGCGGAGGTCGCCAGCGTCCACCGGGTCGCGGTGGCCGAGCTCGCCGACCCGGCGAACCGGCTGCAGGTCCGCCACCCGGCCGGTTTCACCAGCCCCGGCTTCCGGGTGCAGGGTTTGCTCGTCTGGGGTTTCACGGCCGGGATCCTCGATCGGTTGCTGGACCTCAGCGGCTGGGCACAACCGTGGGACGAGTCGTCGGTGGTCGACCTGCCGATCGGGCGGTGACCGAGCTGTGAACGTCGTGGACTGGGTGCTGCTCGCCGCAGTGATCGTGTTCGCCTGGACTGGATGGCGGCAGGGTTTCGTTGCCGGACTGCTGTCGTTCGCCGGGTTCATTCTCGGTGGATTGGTTGGCGCTCAGCTGGTCCCGCGATTGCTGGAGGGCCGGGACCTGCCGGACGTCGGACGTGCGGTGTTGGTCGCGGCGGGTGTTTTCATCGCCGCGATCCTCGGGCAGGCGCTGACCGGACTCGTCGGCGGTTGGCTACGCGCCCGGATCACGTGGCATCCGGTCCGGATCCTCGACAACGCCGCCGGCGCCGTACTCAATGTGCTCGCCCTGGCTGTCGTGGCCTGGTTGATCGCCTCGACCGTGGCGATGTTGCCCGACGGAGCGGTCGCCCGGGAAGTCCGGCAGTCGACGTTGCTGGCTCGGCTGGACGAGGCGGTTCCGGACGTCGCGCGCGACTGGTTCGCCGCAGTCCGGCAGACGGTGTCCGGCAGCGTGTTTCCGCGAGTGTTCGGCGGGATCGGCCAGTTCGTCGAGCCGGGTGTCGCGGCCCCCGATGCCGCCGTCGTGACGGCCCCGGCCGTCCGGGCCGCCCTGGAATCAGTCGTCCGGGTCAGTGGCCTGGCCGGCGACTGCGGCTCGCAGGTGACCGGGTCGGGCTTCGCGTACGCCGACAATCTGGTGATGACCAACGCTCACGTCGTGGCCGGAGTATCCGAACCGACGGTGCAGGTGGACGGCGAGGGCCCGCTGTTGCGCGCGTCGGTCGTGTACTTCGACCCCGAGGTCGACGTTGCGGTGCTGCAGGTTCCGCGTCTGAAAGCCGCCGCCCTGACTTTCACGCCTGCGGCGCCGGCCGGGGCTGCGGCGGTCGTCGCCGGCTTCCCGGGCGGTGGCCCGCTGCGCGCAGGTGGCGCGCGCGTCGGCGGTGCAATCGATGCGCGCGGTGAGGACATCTACGGCGGCGCCGGAGTGGTCCGGCAGGTGTATCCGCTACGAGGCGAGGTACGCCCGGGCAACTCCGGTGGACCGCTGCTGGCCGCGGACGGCACGGTCTACGGCGTCGTCTTCGCCGCGTCGGTCGACGACCCGCAGGTGGGGTATGCCCTGACAGCAGACCAGGTTTCGGCCGCTGCTGACGCCGGCCGCCGAGCCTCCGGCAGCGTGTCCAGTGGAGCCTGTCGCAAGGTCGGTTGAGGTTTCAAGGTCGGTTGAGGTCGTCCGTAGGCAGGGATGGCGGACGGCACGTACCGCGGCCGGCACGTACGGCTGACGGGACGTACGGCTGACGGGACGTAGGGCGGACGGCACGTAGGGCGGACGGGACGTAGGGCGGACGGCACGTAGGGCGGACAGCACGTAGGGCGGACGGCCGGTGAACGACGGTGACACGTTTCGGCCGGGGCGCGGCTCGTGTCTTCCACAGGTCCAATAGTGCTTGTCCACCAGCAGGTTTCTGGCCCCGTGGTTGTCGGTGAGGGTGGCTAGGTTCGGGGCATGTTCGATGTGGTGCCGGGCCCGGGGTTGGCTGCGCAGTTGGGCGTGGTCGAGGTGGCCGGGCTGTCCGATGCCGAGGTGCTGGACTACGTGGCCGCGTGTGACCGGTTGGAAGCGTGGGTGGCGGCGCGGCGGATGGTGGCGATGGCGACGTTCGCGCATCGCGGTGACGCGGAGGGGTTGGGGATCTTCCCGTTGCCTCGCCCCGCTGATCCGGAGCTGCTGGGCGCCGGC
>SCTR01000003.1 GCA_004297305.1 Actinomycetota bacterium | reverse complement strand
GCCGGCGCCCAGCAGCTCCGGATCAGCGGGGCGAGGCAACGGGAAGATCCCCAACCCCTCCGCGTCACCGCGATGCGCGAACGTCGCCATCGCCACCATCCGCCGCGCCGCCACCCACGCCTCCAACCGGTCACACGCGGCCACGTAGTCCAGCACCCCGGCATCGGACAGCCCCGCCACCTCGACCACGCCCAACTGCGCAGCCAACCCCGGACCCGGCACCACATCGAACATGCCCCGAACCTAGCCACCCCCACCGACAACCACGCAGGCCAGAAACTCACTGGTGGACAACCACTATTGGACCTGTGGATGAGCTCCCGGCCGCGGCGCAAGGCTCCCGGGTCAGGCCGTGGTCCGAAGGCGTCCGGCGGGCGCAGGTACGAGCCAACCGCTGGCCGAGTCTCGCGGTACGAAGCGCGCCGGGCGGGCATCACCACGTCGAGACGAATCGCCGTACGACGACACGCTTCCGACAAGGTGGTCGGCAATGAGCCCACAATCCAGCCAGTTGTACGACGGTCACGGGGTAGCGGACCTGCGGCGGCTTCCGCTCCTGATCACCGGTGGCTACGCACTGGTCATCTTGCTGATCTTCGTGTCCATGCCGCTGTGGGCCGTCGTAGCGCTGGGGCTGGCCATCGTGGTGGTGGTCGCGGTAGTCCCGGTCGGGCAGACCCGCTGGACCGTACGGCAACTGTGGACCCGTACCGGCCTTGCCGCTGCCGAGGGCGCCGCCTTCATCGCCGTCGCCGCACTCGTCAGGGTCGTGCTCGACTAGCGCACCGAGCCGCACCACTCCGACGGCGGCCGCAGCTCACCTCGGACGCGCTCCGCCACATACCGGTGCGCCGCCACACACTCGGCCACCCCTACTCGACGGGAGGCACGCCCCAGGCCAGCGGAGGCGTGGTCAGCGGCGGCGTGGTCAGCGGAGGTCCCGAATCCCCGCGGCGCCGGTCATGCAGTGTGAGGAGAATCCGGTTCGCGTCGTCGTAGCGTCGGCGGGCCAGCGCCGCCGCCCCGACCGCGGCCACCAGCTCGGCGATCCGTTCCGGGGTACGACTCGCGCCCCCGCCGTCGTCGAGCGCCTTCTCCAAGCGGGCCACCGCACGTTCGGCCAGATGCCAGGCGACTCGGGCGTGCGCCAATTGGGCTTCCGCGGCGTTGAGTTCCGCGTAGACGTCGGACATCGCCGTGTCAGCGATCATGGGATGCCAACGGTTGGTTGCCGACGGGATGACTGTGGCGGCCGGGGTGGCCCGCAGGACGCTCGCACATCGTGACTCCCCAGGTACGCCGGTACGTCGGTGTCCGGCACGTCCGTGCTACCCACCCGCTGCCGGCCGCAATCGCGGTTGACTGCACAGCGCCAGCGCGCAAAGCAGCAGAAATCTGCTGCTTTGCGGTCAGGTCGTGACAGGCCGTGACGCGACTAGGCCGAGGCGATCACACCCTGTCCGTTCGGTCGCCGCCGATCAGGTGAGAGGCCCGTTGCGGTCAGTGACCGCGGCCGGGAATCCTCGACGCCATGGGGGAGACCACTCACCACCGCAGACCGTGGACCGTCGCTGCCGCCACGGCCATGGCCGTCGGCGTGATCGTTGGCGGAATCGTCGGCCCGCTCGGTAGCGGCACCGCGTGGGCGCAGGCCAGCGGCCCCGGCGAGCGCCCGTCGGTCGACCATGGCGTGGCGGCCGACCACAGCTGGACCGCGCCGGACCACACGGTGACCGCGGCGCCGAGCGAGTTGCTCGACGACGCTCTCGCCGACGCCGCGAGCGGGACCGGCGACACAGCCCCGGTCAACGACCGCACTGCGGTGCGAGTGGCCACCTGGCGCGTCGACGGCGAGGGCAAGCCCGACATCGACACGACGACGACGACCGTCGCGGCGGCGCCGGCCGCCATCGCAGCGGCACAAGAGGTTCCGGGTGTGCTGGCCGTCGCCGTGGATGCCCGCACGGAGCTGCTCGCGGACGTCACCGAGGAGCGTTCGCGGGTCCTGCCGTTGACCGCGGTATCGGGCGCCGAGCAGAACACCACCGTTGATCCCCTCACCGGGTACCAGTGGGACATGGCGAGTCTGGCTGTCGACGCTGCGGCTACCACGACCCGCGGCGCGGGTGTCACCGTCGCCGTGATCGATTCCGGCGTCGACGGGACCCATCCGGAACTGGCCGGACGAGTGCTTCCCGGGATCGACTACGTGGACCCGGCCAACGCCGGTGCGACTGCCGGATGGGCCGACCAGAACGGTCACGGAACCCATGTGGGAGGTGTCGTCGCGGCGGCCCGCGGCAACGACGTGGGCATCGCCGGCGAGGCCGACAAGGTCACGATTCTGCCGCTGCGGGTCCTCGACGCCAACGGCGCCGGATACATCTCGGATGCGGCAAGCGCCGTGGTCGCCGCCGTCGACCGAGGCGCGGGCGTCATCAACCTGAGCCTGGGCAGCCCGACGTCCAGCAGCGTGCTGGCCAATGCGATGGCCTACGCGCAGAGTCGTGGCGTACTGGTCGTCGCCGCCTCCGGGAACGGGCGAAGCTACGGCAGCCCGACGTCGTATCCGGCGGCGTACCCCAGCGTGCTCGCCGTCGCCTCGATCGGTCCGGCCGGTGCGGTGTCGCCGTTCTCGACCGCCGGCTCGTACGTCGACCTGGCGGCTCCGGGCGAACAGATCCTGTCGACCGTGCCGGGCGGCTACCAGTTCATGTCCGGTACGTCGATGGCCGCACCGCACGTCACCGCGGCGGCCGCGCTCTGGCTGTCGATCCATCCCGGCGCGCTCGGCACCGCGGCGGGCGCCGTCCTGACCTCCACCGCTCGCGACGCCGGGCCCGCCGGCCGCGACAACGACTACGGATTCGGCGTGCTCACGTTGGCGTCGATCCCGGTCTCCGGCGCGCCCGGGGCGGTCTCGAGCACGCTGAGCATGGTCGTGGACCGGTCGGTGGTCACCGCGGGCGGGCAGGCGATCGTGCTGGCGATCGGCCGGCGTTCTGATGGCAGCGCCCCCGCCGGGCAGCTGGTGACCATCACCACGGTGACCCGGGGCGTGACCTCGACGCGGGTCGTCACCTTGGACGGCAACGGCATGGCAGCGGCACCGGTGCCGATCCCGGCCACCACACAGATCAGCGCGTCCTGGTCGCTGAGTGTCGCGACCATGCCCGTCGTGGTCTTCTCGTCGCCCGCGCTCAAGGTGAAGCGCTCCAAGGCCGCCGTCAAGGTCACGCTGAAGCAAGCGCAGGGTCAACTGGTCCGGCTGCAGCAGAAGAAGGACGGCCGCTGGGTCGTCGCGGCGAAGGCCAAGGCCAAGCGGGCGACGCTGTCCACGCGCTGGCACACCGCACCGGGCACCTACCGCGTCGCGGTGAGCTCGGTGCCGGGGCAAGTGGGTCTGGTCACCAGCTCCTGGCGCGTGCGCTGACCGAGCCGCGATCGGCCGGCTTCACCGCACTACGCTCGGCGCGTGATCGAGTTCCATTCTGCGGCGGAGATCGAGCAGATGCGTCCGGCCGGCCGCTTCGTGGCCAGCGTCCTGGAAGCGACCAGTGCCGCCGCAGCCGTCGGGGTGAATCTGCTCGACCTGGACCGGCTGGCGCACGACATGATCCGCGAGGCGGGAGCGACCAGCTGCTATCTGGACTACCACCCCTCCTTCGGCGCCTCGCCGTTCGGCAAGGTGATCTGTACGTCGGTGAACGACGCTGTGCTGCATGGGCTTCCCCACAACTACCGGCTGCGCGACGGTGATCTGCTGTCGCTGGACTTCGCGGCCTCGGTCGACGGGTGGGTCGCGGATTCGGCGGTGTCGGTCGTCGTGGGAACTGCTCGGCAGGACGACCTCGACCTGATCGACACGACGGTGCGGGCGTTGGACGCCGGGATCGCCGCTGCGACGGTGGGCAACCGGCTCGGCGACGTGTCGGCCGCGATCGGCGCGGTCGCGCACGCCGACGGACTGAGCGTGAACCTCCAGTTCGGCGGGCACGGGGTGGGGCGCACGATGCACGGCGACCCGCATGTCAGCAACGACGGCCGGCCCGGTCGCGGGCTGGTGTTGAAGCCCGGGTTGGTGATCGCGATCGAGCCGTGGTTCCTGCGCGGGACCGACGAGATCGTCACCGACGAGGACGGCTGGACGCTGCGCAGCGCCGACGGCTCGCGCGGTGCGCATTCCGAACACACCATCGCGATCACCGCGGAAGGCCCGCTGATCTTGACCGCCCGCTAGTTCCGGCACCGGCGGTCCGGCTGGACGCTGCGGCGCGCTGCGGGGCGGCTGCGCCGCACCACCCGTTGGACGCTGCAGAGCAGGGTCCGGTACTACAGCGGCGTCTGCCGAGAGCCGGACCCGGAGCGGTCCGACGGGGAGCCGGTCAGGTCCACCGCGTCGTCAGCAGCCAGCACCGACTCATCCGGCACGGAGTGGACCACCGGCGTCTCGAACTCCAGCACCGTCTCCGCGTACAGCGGTCCGGAATCGGCCGAGCGGTTACTGCCGGGGAGCCGTCGTATCGCCTGCCGCGCGAACGACACGATCTGCTCGTACCGCTGCCGGCGGGCGTGCGCGCCGGCGACGTACCCCGCCGCCGCCCCCGCTCCAAAGACGATCAGTCGCTTCACGACGATTCCTCCCTGTTCGCTGTCATGTCCCTCTGGTGTCGCGTTCTCTGCCGCCGTGCCTGCCCGCCGTCGGGGTCGTCACGCTCGAACGGCGGCTCTGTCCCGGTGGTCAGCTCTGTCCCGGTGGTCAGCCGTGGAGCCGGTCCGATGCGGCGGGGCTCTCAGGTGGGGTGTCCGACTCGTTCGCCTGGTCTCCGGCTTGCTCCAGCGCCTCGGTGGCCTTGGCCTTCGCCTCGTCCAACGTCGCCAGAATCTCGTCCTTGATGCCCACAGGCATGCCTCCACGTGTCGATGACCGGTGTTCGTCGATCAGGTGGTGCTCGATCTGCGATGCCCCTCGGCGCCGGTCTCAAACGTGACCACCGCTGTGACCTC
This sequence comes from Actinomycetota bacterium, assembly GCA_004297305.1. NCBI lineage: Bacteria > Bacillati > Actinomycetota > Actinomycetota bacterium. The sequence continues at coordinate 6,591 of SCTR01000003.1, read as the reverse complement.
GGCCCTGCAGCGCCGACAGCAGCGCAGACGTCGGCGCGGCAGCGCACCCGTAAGGTGACGCTCGGTCGGGGGCCGGCCCGGAAAGGGGGCGACGTGAGCGGCGCGTCCGCCGGTCGCAGCTATCCCTTCCCGCTGGTCCTCTGCGGTGTCGCGCTCGGCCCGTTCACCTTCTCGCTACTGACCACGGCCGTCCTGCCCCTGGTACCGCAACTGGTCACCCATTTCGACACCACTATCGGCTCGGCCAACCTCGTCGTCACGATGGCGTTCCTTTCCGGCGCCGTCGCCACCCCGCTGCTCGGTCGGCTGGGCGATCTGTTCGGCAAGCGCCGCATGCTCGTGGTGGCGCTGACGTTCGCGGCGGTCGGATGCCTGCTCGCGGCGACGACGGACAGCCTCCTGCTGTTGTTGATCGCCCGGTTCATCCAGGGACCGGGCACCGCGTCGATTCCGTTGGGCATCGCGGTGGCCGCGGATCTGGCTCCGCCGGAACGCACCCGATTCGCCATCGGGTTCCTCGCGATGTCGTTCCCGTTGGGCGCGGTCGCCGGCTTCGCGGTCGGAGGCGCGGTCACCGATGTCTTCGGCAACGTCCACGCGGTCTTCTGGCTGCTGGCAGTGCTGTCGTTGCTGGCCATCGCCGTACTGCTGTGGCTGGTGCCGGCCCGGCCGGCCGTGGCGACCGGCGGGGTCGACGTCCTGGGCGCGGTCCTGCTGACCGCGGGTCTGCTCGGTGTCCTGCTGGCGCTGTCCGAGGCCGGAGCGTGGGGCTGGATTGCGGCGCCCACCGTGCTGTCGTTCGTCGCGGGCCTGGTGTTCCTCGGCGCGTGGGTGCTCGTCGGTCTCCGGTCGGCGAACCCGCTGGTGGATATCCGGACCTTCGTGCGTCCGGCGGTGCTGACCGCGAACCTGGCATCGATGGCCACCGGCGCGGCGCAGTTCGTGATCCTCGGCGCGGTGTCGGCGATAGCCCAGAGCGACCCGGCAGTCGCCGGCTACGGCCTGGGACTGGGCGTCTTCGCCGCGTCGCTGATTCTGGTCCCGGGAATGGCCAGCCAGTCCCTCGGGGCGGTCTGGTCGAGCCGGCTGATGGGCCGTCACCCGGCGAGCCTCGTCCTGGCGCACAGCCTCGTCGGCGTCGGCGCGGTCCTGCTGGCCGCGTCGTTCTGGAATTCCAGTGCGGTGGCGCTGGTCGTGGTGTGCGCGGTGGGTTTCCCGGCGTTCGGGGCGTCGGCGGCCTCGGCGGCCGTTCACATCGTCGGCGTGGTGGATACCTCGGAGCGCGGGGTCGCCACGGGCATGAACATCCTGTTGCGCATGATCGGCAACGCGGTGGGGCTTGCCGGGATGTCGGCGATCGTGGCCGCGGTGACTCCGACCGGTTCGGGTCCGCCGCCGGAGCGCGGCTACGAACTCGCGCTGCGGCTGTTCGGCGTGCTCGCGATCGCGTCGAGTATTCCGCTGCTGCGCCGCCGCGCCTCGATCCGGCCGCGCGCAACGGAACCAAGCAGCAGCCAGGCCTAGTTTCCCGATGTGCCCGTGCGGCTTCCGAGCCGGTGACACACTCAGCCGGTGCAGTACGACGGCATCGAGCTCGACGTGCAGACCCTCGGTGACTGCACGCTGGATTCGCCTCTGTCGGGCATGCTCGAGACGTGGCGGGCCAACGAGCACTACGTCGGCGAGGACGACCGGGTCCTGCTGGACGACGTCGTCGGCACCGCCGCCGCCCGGGGTGTCCCGATCGAAGCGATGCCGTCGTTCGAAGCCGGCGGACCGCGGCGCCGGGTGTTCTTCGACGGTCCGGCCACCTCCGTCGGGATCGTCACGTGTGGCGGCCTCTGCCCTGGTCTCAACGACGTTATCCGTGGGCTGGTCCAGGAACTCACCCAGCACTACGGCGTACGGCGGATCCTGGGCTTCCGCAACGGGTATCAGGGTCTGGCCCCCTCCTACGGCCACCTTCCGCTGGAGCTGACACCGCAGTCGGTCACCGGGATCATCGAGCACGGCGGCACGATTCTGGGGACCTCACGCGGCTCGCAGCGCGCCGACGAGGTGGTCGACACGTTGCAGCGGCTGGCTATCGACATCCTGTTCGTCGTCGGCGGTGACGGCACGCTGCGGGGCGCTCAGCGCATTGCTGAGGAGATCAGCGCGCGGGGGGCTCGGATCGCCGTGGTCGGCATTCCGAAGACCATCGACAACGACATCCCGTACATCGACCACAGTTTCGGCTTCCGTACGGCGTACTCGCAGGCGACCGAGACCATCCGCGCGGCGTACGTCGAGGCCCGCTCCGCGCCCGGCGGTGTGGGCCTGGTCAAGCTCATGGGGCGGCACTCCGGCTTCATCGCGTGCTACGCGGCGTTGGCGAAGAACGATGCGGACTACGTCCTGATCCCCGAGGTGCCGTTCGCCCTGGAGGGCGACGGCGGCTTCCTGGACCATCTGCTGCGCCGCGTCGCCGATCGAGGACATGCGGTCGTGGTCGTGGCCGAGGGCGCCGGCCAGGACCACGTGCCCGGCGCAGGGTACGACGCGTCCGGCAACGCCCGGCTCGGCGACGTCGGGGCCCTGCTGAAGCGGCGTATCGCCGAGCACTTCCGCTATTTCAACGCCGAACTCAATCTGCGTTACTTCGACCCGTCGTACTCCATCCGCTCGGTGCCGGCCGGCCCGTACGACGCGGTCTACTGCGTCCGGCTGGCGCATGCCGCCGTTCATGCGGCCATGGCGGGCCGCACCTGCGTGGTGGTCGGCCGGTGGCACGGCCGGATGGTCCACCTGCCGATCCCGCTGGCGGTCAGCAAACGCAATCAGGTGGACCCGCACGGCGACCTCTGGATGGCGGTGCTCGAGTCGACCGGCCAGCCGCGGTCGTTCCCGTGACGGCGGTTGCCGTGCCGGTGGTGTCCGGCCAGCCGGCCCTCAACTGAGCCTGCACCTACCACACGGGGACCGCATTCCCGACCGACATGCCGCCGAATCACGGTGCGCTGCATCACATCTGCCGATGTCGGTGGCCGCTGCAGGTCCAGTCGGCCGCCCGCAGCGCTCATGATCACACCAGTCACAATGATCACGGGGGTACCAGAACCATTCACCCGCAACGGATTCCGGGTAACGGCGACGTTTCGAAGGTAAACGTTTGGCCTCCGGCTACGCCGTTCGGATGGCGTGCGCTGCAGCCGCGGCTTCGGGCGGCCGACACGGCGGGGGACACCGCTGTCTGTCCCCTGCTCGCACCGCGGCCCCGGAGGTCCCCGTGTTCGTCTTCCTCCTGCAGCTCCGGCAGACCATCACGCAGGACGACATGCTCTATTTGTTCAGCGTGTTCTGCCTGCTCGTCTGGTTCCTGTGGATCCTCAAAGTGGTGCTGTCGAGGCGCTACCGACCCTGGACCGAGCCACACGACACCACCACGAGCGTGGTCATTCCGGTCGTCGACGAGCCGCTGGACCTCTTCCGCGAGGTGCTCGAGCGGGTGGTGGCGCAACGCCCGGACGAGGTCATCGTGGTCATCAACGGCCCACGCAACCAGGCCTTGGAGGCGGTCTGCGCCGACGTGCCCGGAGTGGTGCATCTGTGGACGCCCATCCCGGGCAAGCGCAACGCGGTCAAACTCGGCACCGAGGCGTCGACGGGGGACATCACCGTCCTGGTGGATTCAGACACGGTGTGGACCGACGGGACGCTCGCGGAACTGGTCAAGCCGTTCGCCGACCCGCGCGTCGGTGGCGTGACCACCAAACAGCGGATCCTTGACTACCGGCGTTCGCTCATCACACGCTGGGCCGACTGGCTGGAGAACTCGCGGGCGCTGTACTCGATGCCGGCGCAGTCCGTACTGGGTCAGGTGGGGTGCCTGCCCGGCCGGACCATCGCCTTCCGGCGCTCCATCCTGGTGGAAGCGATGCCGGCGTTCATGCACGAGAAGTTCCTCGGCGTCTTCCTCGAGGTTTCCGACGACCGCACGCTGACCAACCTGGCGCTCAAGCAGGGGTACCGCACGGTCTACCAATCGACCAGCCTGGTCTACACCGATGCCCCGCTGCAGTGGCGCAAGCTGTACAAGCAGCAGCTGCGGTGGGCCCGGGGCAGTCAGTACAACACGATGCGTATGACGCCGTGGATGCTCGGCCACGCACCGGTGCTGGCGGTGTTCTTCATCCTCGACATCGTGCTGCCGTTCCTGCTGCTGGGCGCGGTGATCGGCGCGGTCTGGCGGGTCGTCTCGCACACCGGGATCAACTACTACAGCCCGCTGCTGGATACCTACGGGATGAGCGCCGGGCTCGCCTGGGTGGCGTTCTTCACCGTCGTTTCGTCCATGCTGTCGATGGGAATCCGGCAACTGCGGCACCTGCACGAGCGCCCGACGGACCTGCTGTGGATGCCGGTGTTCGTCGTCATGTCGACCTGCATGTTGTTCCCGATCCGCATCTGGGGCTTCTTCCGCCTGGCGAAGGCCGGGTCGTGGGGGACGCGGGCCAACGCCTACAGCGCCGACCAGAGCGAATCGGATCCGCTGGCGGAGCTCACGCACACCGTCGGGTCGGCGCCCACCGACATCGTGGATCGCCCCCGAGGTGGGGTCGCCGTGGCGCCCGCGACCACGGTGCTGGCCGCCGGGGCCGCTGTGCCGCAAGCGGATTCGCGCCGCCGGCGCGTCAACTGGCAGGCGTCGGTCCCTGTCCTGATCGGTCTGACGGTCATCGCCCTGGAGGTTCTCTACCGTGGCTAAGCCCACCTTGTCCCTGCCCGGCCGACGGCAGCGGATCATCGCCGCCTCCTTCGTCCTCGGTCTGGCGACCGTGGGACTGCTGATCTGGACCACACCTGGCCACTTCAGCTCGAAGACGGCCGCGGCGAGCCGGCCGAAGTCGTCGGGTTCGGTCCCAGCGGCGAAGCCGAAGATCAGCAATCCGTTCTCCCTTGCCGCGGACAACTCCCGGCTGCGTTCGGCGCTGGCGGCGAGCCAGGCCGCCAGGCTCAGCGCCGACGCCCACGTCGTGACGGCCAACGCTGCCCTTGATGCGGCGAACAAGGAGCTGGCGGCAGCTGCCGCTGCGCCGCCGCCACCGGCACCCGCACCGGCCAGCGCCACCGGAGAGGCGAAACCCAAGCGAGCCAAGCCGGTGCCGAAGAAGGGCTCCGGCACGAACACGAACGCAGCTGCGAAGGCAGCCAAGTGGATCCGGTGCTCGGACTTCCACTGGCAGCAGGATGCCCAAGCGGCGTACGTCGCCGACCTCGCGGATCCGTTCGGACTGGACGGCTCGCCGGGCCGTGCCAACGACGACGGGCTGGCGTGTACGTCGCTGCCGGTCGACCCGGCGCGTCCGGCCAGTACGCCGACCGCGCCGTACGTCGCTCCCAAGCCCGACGCGCCGACGAAGGCGGAACTGCTGGCCGGGCAACGGCAATGGTTCGGCGTCTACACCGAGCAGGCGCCGTACGCCTGGACCGAGATGGAACAGGCCGAGGCCAAGGCCGGCCGGGAACCCAACGCGGTCGGGACGTTCCTGGGATGGGACCAGGACTTCCGTCCCGACGGCGTGCAGAAGGCCTGGGAGAAGGGCACGTTGCCCATGCTCACCTGGGAGTCGACGGCCAATCTCGCGCTCGATCCCGACGCGGACCGGAAGTACCAGCTCAGCAACATCATCGACGGCTCGTTCGACGCTTACATCGACAAGTTCGCCAGCGATGTGAAGGCCCTGGGCCTGCCGATGGTGATCCGCTTCGACCACGAGATGAACGGCGCGTGGTACCCGTGGTCGGAGAAGAAGCCGGCAAACGCCCGCGGTGAGTACGTGCAGGCCTGGCGGCACGTGGTCGACCGCTTCCGTGCCATCGGCGCCGACCAGTACGTCATCTGGCTGTGGGCGCCGAACCGGGTCGACAGTGTCCTTCTCAACGGTGTCGTCGACACCGATATCGCGCGGTACTACCCCGGCGACGACTACGTCGACTGGATCGGCGTGGACGGCTACTACCGCTGGGGCGTCGATACTCCGTCGTTCGACTTCACCTTCGGCCGGACGCTGCCGCTGCTGCGCAGCGTGGACTCGACGGCCAACAAGCCGATCCTCATCGCCGAGGTCGGCGCGACCGAGGAGGGCGGCCACAAGGCACAGTGGATCAACTCGTTCTTCGACGGTCTGGCGGATCCGCGCAACTCCGACATCATCGGGTTCGCCTGGTTCAACCTGACGATCACCTCGACCGAACGTGGGGTGCTACGAACGAACGACTGGCGCTTCTTCTCCAGTACGGCAGCGAAGAATGCCTTTGCCGCCCGGATCGCCGATCCGCGGTACGGCTGAGATGAAACTCCCGGTCTGTCCGTCGGCCGCACCTGAAACCCGTACACCCGTTGGATTGGAGCCGCTGACATGTCGTTGCGTATTTCGGTGATTGGTACGGGGTATTTGGGTGCGGTGCATGCGGCGTGTTTGGCGGATCTGGGGTTCGAGGTGGTGGGGGTTGATGTTGATGCGGTGAAGGTGGCCGCGTTGGGGGAGGGGAAGGCGCCGTTCTTCGAGCCGGGTCTGGATGAGGTGTTGGGGCGGGCGTTGGGGTCGG